>CAMYNO010000141.1 GCA_947259815.1 uncultured Parvularculaceae bacterium | reverse complement strand
GTGGGTCCGGCTGGCGCGGGGCCGCTTCTGGCGCTGGCGGCGTCGCGCAAGGCGCTGTTGCTTCCACCTGGCAGTCGGCGAAGTCTTCCGTTTCTAGAGCATTCGGCAATCCCGGCGATGCTTTCGATGCGGGATCTCGCGCAGCCTTCACCGCAACCGGCGGCAAGATTGCAGGCTCGTCCGCCGTCAAATCCATGGCGGCGGCGAATGCAGCGCCTGATTGGGCGCAGCGTCTCCGCCGTGAACAAGGCATGCGCGACGCCGGGCTTACCGCCACACACGCAATTTCTTCAGGGGATCGGCCCGGCAGCGCCGACGCCCCCCGCCTCAAACAGGATGACGAATGATGTTGAAACGTAGCTCAACCCATTACGGCGAAACCCCGCCGCCGGAAACGCCTTACTTAAGAGCGCGAGCAGTGTGGGACGACCGCATGGGCTCGGCTTTGGCGCAGGCTGCGAACTGGCGCCTTGCTGCATTTGCTTCCCTTGTGATTGCAGGCGCCTCCATTGGCGGTCTTATCTGGCAGTCGAGCCGGTCGATCATCACGCCTTACGTCGTCGAAGTGGAGACGTCCGGCGCGGCGCGCGCCGTCGGCCCCGCCATGGAAGCCTACGATCCGACCGACGCGCAGATTGCGCATTCGCTGGCAAATTTCATTCGCCATATACGCTCGGTTTCCATCGATCCGGTCGTCGTTCGGGAGAACTGGCTCAAGGCTTATGACTACGCCACCGATCGCGGCGCCATCACCCTTAATGATTACGCCCGTGAGAACGATCCATTTGCCGAG
Organism: uncultured Parvularculaceae bacterium; assembly: GCA_947259815.1. GTDB lineage: Bacteria > Pseudomonadota > Alphaproteobacteria > Caulobacterales > Parvularculaceae > Hyphococcus. The sequence continues at coordinate 1,846 of CAMYNO010000141.1, read as the reverse complement.
ATCGGACGCCGCAGCGTCAATGTTGATGTCACGAGCGTCGTACGCGCATCGGACGATTCTTTCGAAATTCGCTGGACTGAAAAATCTTATGCCAACGGACAATTTCAAAAACAGGAGCGCTTCACTGCGCATCTCACCATTGTCCTGTCGCCTCCGCGCACGGCGGAAGCGCTCCATAAAAATCCCCTTGGTCTTTACGTCCATGGGCTCAACTGGTCGAAAGATTTGGGAGAACCGTCATGAGAGTTATCGTTTCACTGTCCGCGTTCGCGCTGCTTGCCGCATGCGAGACCACATATCCTGATATCGCTCTTGATGACGCGCCGGCGCGCCCAGCGAAAGTCGTGAGCTTCGATGACAAGGCGCCGCCGGAGATCATAGAGACTGCAAAACCTTATCCGCTGCCGGGACAATTGAAGCCTGTCGAAGAAGAACCCGAAAACCCGAATCTCAAACCTCATCAGCGAATCGATACGGCGAATGAACGCGCCAAGATCGAACCGGACCTCGATCGCTTTTTGAATGCGGTCCAGGTCTATCCGTTCATGGACGGCGCTCTTTACCGGCTTTACGCAGCACCGGAGCAGGTGACCGACATCGCTTTGGAACCCGGCGAGCGATTGAATTCCGTGTCAGCCGGCGACACCGTGCGCTGGATTGTCGGCGATACGACGAGCGGCGCCACTAATGGCGAGCAAGTCCATATCCTCGTGAAGCCAATCGCCGCCGGCTTAAAAACCAATCTCGTCATCACCACAGACCGCCGCGCCTATCATCTTGAGATGCGGTCATTCCGCGAGACCTATATGGCGGCGATCTCCTGGACCTATCCGCAGGATCAATTGACGCGTCGGCGGCAAGAGACGGCGAGCGCCGCTTTAAGTTCAAACACCGTCGTTGCCGCGAGTGTTGCGCCTGACGATTTGCAATTCCGATACAAGATTGAAGGCGACAAGCCTCATTGGCGGCCCGTTCGCGCATTCGATGACGGCAAGCAGGTCTTTATTCAGTTTCCGGAAAATATCGCGCAAGGGGAAGCGCCGCCGCTCTTTATATTGGGACGGACCGGCAAGCCCGAACTCGTCAACTATCGCATGCGTGGGCGTTACTATGTGGTCGATCGCTTGTTCGCGGCGGCGGAACTTCGTCTCGGCGAAAAGCGCCAGGCCATCGTCCGCATCGTGCGCACCGATTTGAAAGCGCGTGGATAATGACGCCCGAAAAGCAAAACCCGGACGATCTTGCCTTGCGCGCCCATCCGCGGCCCGTCACGCGTCTTAACAAAAAGGCGTTGATGGTCGCTGCTGGCGGCGCAGCGCTCCTCATCTTCGGCGCTATGAGCATTGCCTTAAAGCCTCCCCGCGCCATGGGCGAGGCGCAAGCGAATGAGCTTTATAATGTTGAGACCAAGCCCACGGCGGAAGGCCTTGAAGCGTTGCCCGCGTCCTATGAAGACGTGAAGCCAAAACTCGGTGGTCCCTTGCCCGGCGATCTCGGCAAGGCATTGCTGCTCGCGCAAAACGCGAATGAAAGTGCAACGCGCAATGACGATGTTTTCGATCCATCGCAATTCTCATCGGCGCCGTTCAGGAATTCGCCAGAAGCGGATGCCGCCCGCGAGGCGGCATTGAAACAGGCGCAAGTTGAAGAACAGGCGCGCGAGGCGGGCGTTTTCTTTCAACTAGCGATGAACGCCAACACGAGGGCTACGCAGTCTGTTGCTGAACAAGTCCCATCATCGCCGTTCGAGTTTCCATTTCTGAATCAGGTTTCGTCGCCGCCTTTTGGCGCCGAGCGCGAACAGGATCCCGGTCGCCAAATCCGAAAACTAGATTTTCTGGGGAAG
>CAMYNO010000140.1 GCA_947259815.1 uncultured Parvularculaceae bacterium | reverse complement strand
GACGGAGACCCGCTTGAGGTGACCAGCGCAGTTGAGGCGGTATTTATCAATGGCGTGCGGCAGGATCTCGATAATCGTCAGGCGGTTTTGCTGCGGCGATATCGCGACCTTACGGCTGGGGATCTTCCCTTTGCCTATCGCGGGGACTAGCGGCGAAAATCGTGCTGCTTAAGAACAATACGGGGATCAGTCCGACGCCGATCAGCAGCAAGGCGGCGGGCGCTGCATCGGCCAGTCGTTCATCTGAGGCGAGGCGATAAATTCGTGTGGCGAGCGTTTCGAAATTAAATGGACGCAACAGCAATGTCGCCGGCAGTTCCTTGGCGATGTCGATTGCGACGATGGCGCCGCCGGCGGCAATCGCGCCGCGCAATTGCGGGAGATGAATGACGCCGGCGATTTTCGCCGGCCCTGCGCCGAGCACTCTCGCCGCCGCATCCATTTGCGGGTTGATTTGTTCAAGGCCGCCGGCAATTGAATTAAACGCCGCTGTTAAAAATCGAGCGCCATAAGCATAAACGAGGATGGCCAATCCGCCTGCGGCGCCGGCGCCGATCCATTGCGAGACAGCTGAGCCGATTGCCAAAAGCCCGATGGCGATAACCGCGCCGGGAACGGCGTATCCAAGCGTTGCGATACGCAACAGGATTTGCACCAAGATATTACGTGAACCACGCCCGGCATAGGCCAGCAATGTGGCGATACCGACGGCGATTATCGCGCCGGTCGATGCAACAAGCGATGTGTTGACGAGCGCTTGTGAAAGCCCGCGCGCGGCTGCAATGCTATGCGTTTGCGCCAAATTTTCGATGAGAACGCCAGTGGGAATCAGGAAGCCAAAGATGATCGGCAGTAGCAGGGACAATATCGCCAACAGCGCATGAAACGGCGATAAAACCACGGAAGGCGCATGGCGGCGGGCATATGATTGCTCGGATGCTGCGCCGCTGCGGCTGGATTGCTCAAGCAGGACAAAGATGAGGGCGACGAAAAATAACAGCGCCGCCAGTTGCGTCGCCGCGCCAAGATCGCCGAGGCCGTGCCAGGTTCTGAAGATTCCAACGCTCAATGTCGCAACGCCAAAATAATCGGCGACGCCATATTCCGCGGCGATTTCCATCAGGGCCAGCGCCAGTCCGCCTGCCAGCGCCGGACGTCCCGCTGCAACGAGCACGCTAAGCGCTGCGCGCCGCGGGCGCGCGCCCAGCGTGCGCGCGGCCTCCATCAAGGCGGAAGATCGCGAAGACAAAGACGCCGCCATCGCCAGATAGACATAAGGATATGTGCTCAGCATCAAGATGAATGCAGCGCCGGGCATGGAGCGAATTTCCGGCATGTTCGCGGCGCCTATAAATCCGGCCGCCGGCCCGAACGGTCCAAGAAAATCACCATACGCATAGGCGGAAATATAGGCCGGAATGGCGAATGGAAGCGCAAGAGCGACCGCCAGCGCGCGCCGCCCCGGGAATTGGCAAAGGCAGACAATGCTCGCTGCGAGCGTGCCGATGATCGCCGCACCGGCGCCCGCAATCAGGCAAAGTGTGAGCGTGCCGAGCGCGTAGCGAAGCCCCGGCCCTTCGAATATCTGCATGATATTCCGCGACGTATCCGTTGCGCCCCAAAGGGTTGCAATGATCGGCGCCGCTACAATTGCCGCGATCACAAATATGACCGCAGCGCCTTTAAAAGGGAGCGTCATCGCTTTTGCGATCATTGCGGCACACCTGTTTTTGGTCGAATCTTTTTCACGGCGTCGTGACTCTTTATCGAAAATCGGGCATCTCGAACAAACACGTTGCCCGGCCCGGGTGCAATAAGAAGAAACGCCTTTTATTTCATCATGGCGCTTACCCTTGCAAATATATCCCATCGTTTTGGTTCATTCACGGCTGTGAATGACGCAACGCTGGCGGCGCGCGATGGTGAGATTATCTGTTTGTTCGGACCGTCAGGCTGCGGGAAGACGACGCTATTGCGGATTGCAGCGGGGCTTGAGCCGTTACAAGCGGGATTAGTGCGCGTCGATGGCGCGGTCATTGCCGAACCGGGGCGCGGCGTTCCCCCCGAAGAGCGGCCAATCGGCTTTGTATTTCAAGACTTTGTTCTGTTTCCGCACATGTCTGTTGGGCGCAATGTCGGGTTTGGCGTTGCCGGAAAAGGGCGTGAACAGCGGAAACTGATTACCGAAGAATTATCGGCTGTCGGGCTCGCCGGTTTTGAAAAACGCTCGCCGCACGAGCTTTCCGGCGGCCAGCAACAGCGGGTTGCGCTTGCGCGTTCATTAGCCAGGCGTCCACGCGCATTGTTACTGGATGAGCCTTTCGCGAGTATTGATGTGGTGATGCGCCGCCGGCTGCGCGAAGAATTACGCCGTCTGTTGAAGGCGCGCGGTGTCGCCGTTGTCCTAGTTACCCACGACCCGGAAGAAGCGCTTGCGATCGCCGATCACATTGCGCTGATGCGCAACGGCGCCATCGTAGAAACTGCGTCGCCGGCTGAGTTATTCAAGACACCGAAAACCCCGGAAGGCGCGGCGATTTTTCCCGACAGCCAGCAGGTTTACGGAAACATTCGCGCTGGCGCTATTGAGACTGCATTTGGCCGGTTTGTTACTGAGGCCATGCCCGACGGTCCGGCGGTTGTCGTATTCCGCGCGGTGGCGCTGACCGCACGCCACGATGATGCAGGGCCGCTGCGTGTTGTCGATGTCCGGTTCTCCGGGCCGGGCTGGACCGTTTTTCTATCCGGCGGCGCTGATGACAGCCTCCTCCGTGTAAAGATGGATGAGCGCCCTGAGCTTGGCGCGGCCATGGCCATTGATGTGGACCCGGCAGGTCAGTTCATCTTTGCGGTGGAATGAATTCAAGGCTTGGCCAACGTCCTTCAATCTGCTACCAATTTTGAAAATGCGAATTATTCGCAATGTTGAATTTGGGAAAAGATAATGAATTCAAGCAGGTATTTCATTTTCGGCCTTGCTGCTGCCCTGATGTCGGTGCTGACG
>CAMYNO010000139.1 GCA_947259815.1 uncultured Parvularculaceae bacterium | reverse complement strand
GAGGCTGCGTCGCCGCTGCGGTAAACAGTATAAGGAATAATATGATCGGTTTCATTTCACGCTCTCCCCTGATGCGGAAATCATTCTGGTCTCGCCGGTCGTCAGATTATGTGCGGTGACTTTATCGCCCATAATCTCCAGATAACTTGCAACGCCGCCATAATAGTCTGAGGCGCCGGTATCGATCTGTATGACGCGGCCGCCCGCTGAGTCGCGAATACCCTCCAGATTCGGGGTGTGCCCGACGACAATGCGCGCGACCCCATAGGCGGCAAGGACGATATCGACTTCCTCCGCGATGGAGGGGCGCGGCGCGGTTGCTTCAGTTGCTGTACCCGCATCGCCAGCTTCGGTAATGGGCGCCGGCGCGTCACGCCGGATGAGACCGCGATACCATAAGGGCCCCAACGGGTCGGAGAGAATTGAGTCCGGCGTAGCATCCTGCGCCGCGAGGGCAGAGCTAACCCGCGCATTGATATCGTCAAGAGAGAAGCCGCTATATTCTGCGCTCAGCCCGCCATGGACAAAAAGCGTGTCGCCAATTTTCGCAACCGCGCGATTTCCGGCGACCCACTCGCCGATTTCGCCGTCCGGGGTCCAGGCGAGTTGGTGTTCGACGCGCCCGAGCGGCCATTGTTCATACCACGCCGCGCGGATGGATTCGCTCGACATGGTCGGATCGTTTTCAAGATAAAAAGTTTCGACCGACTCGCGGTTCGCCTCGAAGACAATCGAACGCCGGCTGTTCGATTTGCTGTCGGAGAAAGCCGCATACTCACCGTCGTGAACATAGCGCAAATCATTGGTCATGTTCATGGCTTCATGGTTGCCCACAAGCGCAACAATTTTTCCGCCTTTCTTGACGGCGCGCTTTTCAAGCTTTTTTAGATGCTGAAAAATCTTTCGCGAATCCGGTCCGCGGTCGGCGATATCGCCGGTCTGCACAAGGACCGTGTCGCCGCCAGTCCATCGCCCGCGTTTGTCGATCAGGCCTGCACTTGTCATAATCAATTCGTAGGCGTCGTAATCCCCATGCAGGTCGCCAACTGCAATAATGCGCGAGGGAGCATCGTCGCCGCTTGCATTTGAAAATATGCTGGCTGCGATGAATAATAACGCGACAGTGGATTTTATAGCGGTTGTTCGCATTTGCGCCCTCATTTCCCCGATATGTGCGCCCATGGCAGCGCTCTATAACGTCCTTGTCAAGCATTCCTTTTCTGCGAGCGTGTATTTGGCTCAGGCGCGCGATTGCGCTATGCCGAACGCCCTTCAGCTAACCGGGAGCGGGCCGATCTTTAAAATACTGCGTGAACGTACAAGGCCGCTTGTTTTCTGGCCGCCCGCGATATTGCTGCTTGCAGCTCTTTCCTTTTCGGTTGTCGACTATTCGGGATTTCATGCAGCGGTTACCGCTGCGAATGGCTGGTTGCTGAGCCGGTTCGACTGGCTGTTTTCTCTGGCGTCTTTTCTGGCTGTCGTGCTGGTGACATGGGTAGCCATATCCCCGCTTGGGGCGGTGCGAATTGGCGGTCCCGACGCGAAACCCATTCTCAGTCGCTGGAACTGGTTTTCCATTACGCTGTGCACAACGATTGCTATCGGGATTTTATTCTGGGGCGCGGCGGAACCGATCTTTCATATAAGCGCGCCGCCCGATTTTGCCCATGCACAGCCGCAATCGGATGAGGCGGCGCGCTTTGCGGTCTCAACCCTGTTCATGCATTGGACGATTACGCCCTATGCGCTTTATTCCATACCGGCGCTTGCGTTTGCGCTCGCCCATTTCAACCTTGGCCGCCCTTATTCTTTGAGCGGACCATTATCGATTATTTTCGGTCGCGCGGCGACCGGGCGCGGCGGTGCGTTGATCGACGCTGCCGGGCTGTACGCTCTGATCGCCGGCGTTGCCGCGTCACTTGGCGTTGGCGTGATGACCCTCGCCGGCGGCATAGACCGGCTGACTTTTTTCAGCGACGGTCCGGCTCTGCGGTTTGTCGTTACGATCGCCATCGTTGGCGTTTTTATCGCGTCGTCGATCACGGGCATTCAACGCGGCATCAAGTTCCTTTCCGATATCAATGTGAAATTCTTTTTTCTCCTCGCCGCGTTCATTTTGATCGCGGGACCAACCGGGGCGATCCTGTCTCTCGGCGCGAGCGCCCTCGGCGATTATGTGGCGCATTTCGTCCCGGCAAGCCTGGCGCTGGGCGAACGCGCCGGCGCGCCGTGGATGCATGACTGGACCGTCTTTTATTTCGCCAACTGGCTCGCCTGGGCGCCGATTACGGCGCTCTTTTTAGGGCGCATTTCGGTTGGCTATACGGTGCGTGAGTTTCTCACCTTCAACCTCCTGGCGCCGGCGGCGTTCAGTGCGATCTGGATGACGATTTTCGGCGGCGCCGCGATTGAGGCGGATGCCGTGACCGGCGCGCTGTCTGCTGCGCTCAATGAACGCGGGCCGGACGCGGTCGTTTATGCGCTTTTCGATGCCCTGCCGATGGCCGCCTTTGTTGCCGGCGCGTTTGTCATGTTGTCGTTTATTTCCTTCGTCACGGCGATGGACTCAAATACCCATTCCATTGCTGCAGTCTGTCTGAAACCGGCCAAGTCTCATGACGATGAAAGAAAATCATCAATCCCGGTGAAGCTGTTCTGGGGTGTCCTTGTCGGCGCCGTCGCCTGGGTCATGACGTCGACAACAGGAATTGACGGCGTGCGCATGCTTTCCAATCTGGGCGGCGCACCGGGATTGTTAATCCTCATCGCCATGGGTGCAGTGATTATCACTCTGCGCATTCGCTGGCTTGACGAGGTGAGGGCCGGCCAGCAACCGGCGCCGTCACCCCAGCTTAAAACCAGTCATGTAAGCGGATAGATACGCCGCATACTGAGTGGAAATCTCCTGTGCCTCCTCACAGGAGACTTCGTGAAACCATATTTTGTCGCCGGGACGAATTTGTCCGGCAAGATGCAGGTCGGCGTCGATTACTTGCGCAATGCGCAGATAACCGCCGACCGTTTGCGCATCGCAAAGCAACAGGAAGGGGTCGCCCGACGGCGGGCATTGCACCGTACCGGGAAACACGGGGCTGGAGATCATTGAAAAACCCGGCG
>CAMYNO010000138.1 GCA_947259815.1 uncultured Parvularculaceae bacterium | reverse complement strand
GGGCATTGTCGGGATCGGTGTGATACCGCGTCCATTGCTCGACCTCCTCGGCGCAGCGAACGCCCGCGTCACCATCGACATTACGCAGGGCAATGTGGACCCGATGCCGATTGCCGTCCCCGATTTCCTCGGCGCTGATGACAGCGCCCGGCAACTGGGCGGCGACGTCACCGAAGTCCTGATGAAAGACCTTGAGCGCTCCGGCCTGTTTCAGGTCATCGACCAGCGCGCCTATATTGAAACGCCGGCGACGGTGAATGTGCGCCCGACCTTCTCCAACTGGCGCATCATCAATGCGCAGGTTCTTGTGGTTGGTGAAATCGAGGAACTTGGCGACGGGCGCATTCAGGTCTCGACCCGGATCTGGGACGTCACCTCCGATGAACAGCTTGGCGCGGTCGCCTATAAGACGCCTGCTGACAATTGGCGGCGTGCGGCCCACAAGGTTGCGGACTTCATATACAAGACGCTGACCGGCGAAGACGGTTATTTCGACACGCGCGTCGTGTTCATTCATGAAACCGGCCCGAAGGATAATCGCGTCAAGCGGTTGATGATTATGGATCAGGACGGCGCCAATCCTGTTCCGCTTACGGATGGCTTGAATTACAGGGCGCTGACCCCGCGTTTTTCGCCGACGCAACAACAGATTACCTATATGGCGCTGTTCGATAACCGCCCGGGCCAGGTCTATCTCTTCAACATCGAGACCGGCGAGCAGGAGCCTTTAGGGACATTCCGCGGCATGACCTTCGCGCCGCGCTTTTCGCCCAATGGCCGCGAAGTGCTGATGTCGATAGAACGCGGCGGCAATTCCGACGTCTTCAAGATGGATCTTGCGACCCGCCGCCTGACCCGGCTGACCGATAATTCCGCGGTGGACGTGTCGCCGTCGATGTCGCCGGACGGCCGACGCATTACCTTCGCATCGGACCGCAGCGGTTCTGGCAAGCCGCAGATTTACGTCATGAACGCCGACGGCTCGAACCAGAAACGCATTACCTTTGGTCAGGGCAGTTATCAGACGCCGGTCTGGTCGCCGCGCGGCGATCTTATCGCGTTCACGCGGCAATATCGCGGGCGCTTTTATATCGGCGTTATCCGCCCGGATGGCACCGGCGAAAGGCTGCTGACGGAGAGCTATCTCGATGAAGGCCCGACATGGTCGCCGAACGGACGGGTGCTGATGTTTTTCCGTGAGCCGAGCCCCGGCGCGGGCCCCGCGCTCTGGTCGGTGGATTTGACGGGCCGAAATTTGCGGCGGGTGCGAACACCGGGTGACGCATCGGACCCGGCCTGGTCGCCTATGTTGCCGTAGTTGCTGGATATTTTCGGTTTGTGGCGAAAAATATTCATTCGGGAGCCGGAACAGTCTAACTTGATCAACGTCACGGACATGAGTACGACTTAGAAAGTTGGTTAAATTTTAGGGATTGGCTGACAGGAATTTAAACAACGCGCGTTTAAGGTATTCGGCCGTACCCGGCTTTTGGGCGAATGACGTCGGTTGGCGGAAGCGCGGCAATTTAGGGGAAGTGGAGCAAGGAAGACTATGAAACAGCTTACAAAAATTGCAGGGGCAATCGCTGCGCTATCGCTCGTTGCCGCTTGTGCAACGTCAAACGGCCCGGATGTCGACGCGTCCGCGGGCGCTGACACCTATGCCGATTCAGGTCCGGCAGGCCCGGTTCCGGGCTCTCAGGCCGATCTGGAAGAAAGCGCCGGTCATCAGGTGTTTTACGATTATGACCAGTACACGCTGACGCCGCAGTCCCAGGCGACGCTCGCCAAACAGGCGGCATGGCTGCAGGAATATCCTGAAACCCGCATCAAGCTCGCCGGCAACTGTGACGAGCGCGGTACACGCGAATACAACCTTGCGCTTGGCGCCCGCCGCGCCGAAGCTGCGCGCTCTTATCTCGTCAGCCTTGGTGTCGACGCCAACCGGATCACCACCGTTTCTTACGGCAAGGAGCGTCCGGGCTGCACGCAATCGAACGAAAGCTGCTGGGCGCGTAACCGAAATGCGACGACGACAATCGCTTCGGTCGGCTCCTGAGAGCTTTAAAAACTGAACGAATACAAAGGCGCGCCAGCGGAAATGCGGCGCGCCTTTATTCGTTCGGCCATAGTTTTGTCGCGTTGCCGCGCTAGGTCGCGTAAGGCTGACGTGCGGGCGCAACCGCGTTAAGATGACCGCGCATAGTTTGAGGGATTTCGCCATGAAGCTGACGAGGACCGCTTTCGCCGGCCTTGCCGCCATTTTTATCGCAACGCCGGCGCTTGCCGGCACCAAAGATGATGTTCGCGACTTACAGGCGCGTATGGCGCGCGCTGAGCAGGCGCTTACGGGCCAGAGCACGGCGACCGTGCGCATCAGCGAGCTGGAGGCGGAAATACAAACCCTGACCGGCCGTATCGAAGAACTGACCTATCAACTCGACCAGCAGAACCAGCGCCTTGATGCGATCAGCGCTGTTCTCGCCGGCGACGATCCCGCTGCGGTCGGTTCGTTCGACGGCCTTGGCGCCGGCGGGCTTGTCGGTCCCGGCGCAAATCCGTCGGGCCCCGTGCCGCT
>CAMYNO010000137.1 GCA_947259815.1 uncultured Parvularculaceae bacterium | reverse complement strand
GATGATCGTGGCGATGGTGAGTGTGGTTGGCGCCATGGGGCTCCTCGTTGCGACCGGCAACACCGTGCACATCATGAGTTCCATGATTCCTATCTTCGTAATGCCAATTGCCGTTCTCGACGCCGTCCACATCCTGTCGGACTTCTATGACAGGTATCCGCAATACCGGGATCGGCGGAAGACGATCAGCCATGTGATGGATGAGTTGTGGCGGCCTATGTTCTTCACGACACTCACCACTTGCGCCGGCTTTGCCTCTCTCGCCCTTACGCCAATCCCGCCGGTCCGTGTCTTTGGTGTCTTTGTGGCGTTTGGCGTGTTTCTCGCCTGGCTGTTCACGGTAACGCTTGTGCCCGCATATATTATGTTGATGCCCGAAAAGGCGCTGAAGAATTTCGGTGGAAAATCACTGGAGCAGGAACGCCATGGCGCGCTCGCGCGCTTATTATATGCGGTCGGTGGTTTTTCGCTTGCGCGATCAAAGGCAATTCTGCTTGCGCTGGCCGCAGCGCTCGGGATTGCCGCTTACGGCGTCACGCAAATCGAGATCAATGACAATCCGGTTAAATGGTTCTCCGCCGATCATGATATTCGTGTCGCCGACCGAGCCCTTAATGAGCGATTTGCGGGGACGTATATGGCGTATCTGACGCTTGAGCCAGCGGCTGGCGCGACGTCGGTTGATACGATTGCGGATGAAACCGCGAAATTACTCAATGCGCTGGGCGGCGCTGCGGCAACGCAAACCGTCGCGCAAATTCCTACAGCGCAGGAAGCGGCAAATTCTGCGGAGGAATTGATTGCCGCGCTTGAGGCGTTCGCATTCGAAAATCTCGATTTGGCGCAAACCGATGAAGCGTGGGATGCGTGGGACGCTGTGCTGCTGACGCTCGATCAGGCGCGTCAAACAGGGGATATTTTCAAGCGTCCCGATATGCTCGGTTTTATCGAGGGCCTGCAATCGCACCTGCAGGCAAGCGGCCTTGTCGGCAAATCCAATGCTCTTCCGGACATTGTAAAAACAGTACATCGCGATCTGTTCCGCGGCGAAGACGAAGCGTTCCGTGTGCCGACGACGCAGGCGGCTGTCGCGCAAACGCTCATCACCTATCAGAACAGTCACCGTCCGCAGGATCTGTTCAAACTGGTGACGCCCGATTACCGCAAGGCGAATATCTGGGTGCAACTCAAAAGCGGCGACAATGTGGATATGAACGCCGTCGTAAACTCCGTCGCCGACTATATGGCGGCCAATCCGGCGCCGGTCGCGCTTAGCCATCAGTGGTTCGGTCTCACCTATATCAATACCGTATGGCAGCAGAAAATGGTGGCCGGCATGCTGACCGCGTTCCTCGGCAGCTTCGTCATCGTCCTTGTCCTGATGACTTTCCTTTTCCGGTCATTCTTCTGGGGCCTTTTGTCCATGGCGCCGCTGACGGTAACGATTGCCATGATTTATGGCGTCATTGGCCTTATCGGGAAAGATTACGACATGCCCGTCGCGGTGCTGTCTGCGCTCAGCCTGGGCCTTGCCGTCGATTACGCCATTCACTTCAATGTCCGCAGTCGTCAATTATTTGAGACTTTCGGCAACTGGCCCGACACGGCAAAGGCGGCCTTTGGCGAACCGGCGCGGGCGATCTTTCGCAATGTGATCGTCATCGGCGCAGGGTTCTTGCCCCTGCTTGTGGCGCCGCTCATTCCCTATCAAACCGTTGGCGTCTTTATTTCCGCGATCCTGGTCCTGGCCGGCGCAACGACGCTTCTGGCGATGCCGGCGCTCATTACGATTTTTGAAAAACGCTTTTTTCCTTCGACAATAAAGAAAGGAGCAGTTCATGCTCAGTCCGCGTAAAATTTTAATCGCTGCGGCGACGCTTTCGCTCGTCGCGGTTGTTCCCGCTTTCGCCGAAACGGAACCGGGCGTTCAGGAAATCGTCGATAAGGCAAGCGCCGCGGCTTATTACCAAGGCAAGGACGGGAAGGCGAAGGTCTCCATGACGATAGCCGATGCGCGCGGACGCGAGCGTTCGCGAGAATTCGTCATTATCCGTACCGATATTGACGATGTAGACAATGGCGAGCAACGTTTTTACGTCTATTTCAACCGGCCTGCGGATGTGAACCGCACCGCGTTTATGGTCTGGAAGAAAGTGGACGCCGATGACGATCGCTGGCTTTATTTGCCGGCGCTTGATCTCGTGAAACGGATTGCCGCGAGCGATGAGCGCACAAGCTTTGTCGGTTCGCACTTCTTTTACGAAGACGTTTCGGGCCGTGGCCCGGATGAAGACGATCATGTCCTCCTTGAGGAGACCGACAACTTCTTTGTCATAGAAAGCACGCCCAAAAGCACCGCTGGCGTCGAGTTTGTGAAATACAAAAACTGGGTACACAAAACGACATTCATTCCCGTCAAGACCGAATATTACAATGGAAATGACGAGGCGTACCGAACCTATACCGCGGTAAAGGTCGAAACGATTGACGGGCGCCCGACGGTTGTTGAATCAAGGATGGAAGACACACAAATTGGCGGTGCGACCACCATGGTCTATAGCGCTGTTGAGTATGATATCGAGTTGCCGGAGGACGTATTTACGGAACGTTATCTGCGTAATCCGCCTCGGAAGTTTTTACGCTAGGCGAGACATTGAAACACATACTCCCCATATCCTTCTGGTTTGCATTTGCCGTTGCAACGCCGGTGTTGGCGCAGGAGCCAGCATTACCGCCGGGGCTGGACGAG
>CAMYNO010000136.1 GCA_947259815.1 uncultured Parvularculaceae bacterium | reverse complement strand
CCCTGACCTTCATAGCCATGAGGCAACAGGAGAACGAGGCCGCACATGCGCAGCCATTTGCGCTCACCCGAAGAAATAAACTGGTCGATGATGATCTGGGCGCCGTTCACAAAGTCGCCGAACTGGCCTTCCCACAAAACAAGGAATTTCGGGTTGGCGAGGGAATAACCATACTCAAAACCCATGACCGCAAACTCTGACAGGTTCGAGTCGTGAACTTCGAACGTCGCATTCGAGTCAGGCAAATGACGCAGCGGCGTATAGGTATTCTCCGTCTCCTGATCGATAAACACCGCATGGCGCTGTGAGAAGGTGCCGCGCCGGGAATCCTGCCCCGACAGCCGCACGCCAAAACCGTCCTGCAGGAGCGAGCCAAAAGCGAGCGCTTCCGCCGTCGCCCAATCGATCCCCTCACCCGTCTCTATGGTTTTCTTTTTCTGCTCAAGAACACGCGCAAGGGTTTTGTGAATTTTGAAGTTCTTCGGATAGTGCGTGAGCGCCGCGCCGATCACCTCAAGGGAGTCCTGCGGCACGGCCGTGTCGCCGCGCCGGTCATCATCAATCGGCTGCACGAACCCGGACCACTGCCCGTCAAGCCAGTCCGCTTTGTTTGGCTTGAAGCCTTCGGCCGAGGAAAATTCAGCGCCGAGGAAATTACGGAAATCCTCCTGCGCCTGTTTCATCTCGCCGGCTTTGAGCAAGCCCTCGCCCTCAAGGCGGACGCCGTATTTTTCGCGTGACGTCTTCAGGGAGCGGATCTTTTTATACATCCGCGGTTGGGTGAAACTTGGCTCATCACCTTCATTGTGACCGAAGCGGCGATAGCAGAACATGTCGATGACGACATCGGCGCCAAAACGCTGACGAAATTCCGTTGCGATCTTTGCTGCGTATACGACTGATTCCGGATCGTCGCCGTTACAGTGGAAGATCGGCGCCTCGACCATTTTCGCAACGTCCGACGGATATGGCGATGAGCGCGCATATTTCGGCGCCGTGGTAAAGCCGATCTGATTGTTGACGATGAAATGGATCGTGCCGCCGGTGCGATAGCCCTTCAGTCCTGAGAGGCCGAAACATTCCGAAATCACGCCCTGGCCGGCGAAGGCGGCATCGCCATGCAGCAGCAGCGGCAAAACATGGGTGCGCGGCGCGTCGAGGTCAGGCGCCTCGATCCGGTCCTGTTTTGAGCGGGCCTTGCCGACAACCACCGGGTTCACCGCTTCCAGATGCGAGGGGTTGGCGGTGAGCGACAAATGGACCTTGTTGCCGTCGAATTCGCGGTCGGATGATGCTCCGAGGTGATATTTTACATCGCCCGAACCGCCAATATCGTCCGGCGTGACCGAGCCGCCCTGAAACTCATGGAAAATATGGTGATAGGGCTTGCCCATCACCGCGGCGAGAACATTTAACCGCCCGCGATGCGGCATGCCGATGACGATTTCCTTTACGCCCAGCGCGCCGCCGCGTTTAATGATCTGCTCCAGCGCCGGCACCATCGATTCAGCGCCATCGAGACCGAAACGCTTTGTGCCCGTATATTTGACGTTGAGAAAGTTCTCGAAACCCTCAGCCTCAATCAGCTTGTTGAAAATCGCCCGCTTGCCTTCCGGCGTGAAGGTAATGTCCTTGTCCGGACCTTCGATGCGATGCTGGATCCACGATTTTTGTTCGGGATCGGTGATGTGCATGAACTCAACGGCAAACGTTCCGCAATAGGTGCGGCGCAGGATTTCCATGATCTCGCGCAGGGTCGCCGTCTCAAGCCCGAGCACCATGTCGATGAAAATCGGGCGGTCGTAATCGTCTTCGGTAAAACCAAGCGAGCGCGGATCGAGTTCCGGGTGCACTTCCGAAACCTGCAGATCAAGCGGGTCGAGTTCCGCGATCAGGTGCCCTCGAATCCGATAGGCGCGGATCAGCATCAGCGCACGCAGGGAATCCTGCGTCGCCTGGCGCACATCGGTGAGGGAGGCTTCCGGTGCGCGTTTGGCAATCTTTATCGAAAGGTCTTTTTCGGTCGCCGGCCAATCGCCGTCTAGCGCCGCCGTCAGCTCGCCATTTTGCGCGGGCGGCCAGTCCGAGCGGGCCCAGCTTGGCTGCCGGTCAGGCGCGGCGCCATTGCGCTCGCCGCCTTCGCGCTCGAAAAAACTTCGCCAATCGTCGCCAACAGCCTGCGGATCGCTTAGCCAGGCATCGTACATCCGCTCAATGTAGGCGGCGTTGACGCCGGAAAGAACGGTTTCTTCGAAGGATGTGCTTTCGGGGGCGCTGCGCGCTTGGCGCGACGCCTCTCCATCATGGGCCATGTCCGGTTCTCTTGGCTAACGCGGCGGATTGGCTTTCCTAGATACGCCGATCAGCGTGCGATTCAACCGAAAACGGAAGGGTTACGCCGCGCGCCGGATTATTTCTTCAAAAGGTCAAGAAGCGTGGCGCCCATCGCGGCCGGCGTCGGCGAAACGCACACGCCCGCCGCTTTCATGGCCGCAATCTTGGCTTCCGCCGTATCTTCCGCGCCGGAAACAAGCGCGCCAGCGTGGCCCATTCGGCGCCCCGGCGGCGCGGTGACGCCGGCAATGAAGCCAACTGTTGGTTTTTTAATCTTGTGACCGCTCAGGAATTTCGCCGCGTCGGCCTCGGCCGAACCGCCAATCTCCCCGATCATGATGATCGAATGGGTCTCGTCGTCGTGAAGGAACATGTCGAGGATTTCGATAAAGTCCGTACCCTTCACCGGATCGCCGCCAATGCCGACACAGGTCGACTGGCCAAGACCGGCCATGGTCGTTTGATGAACGGCCTCATAGGTGAGTGTGCCGGAACGGGAAATGATGCCCACATGGCCCTTGCGATGAATATGGCCGGGCATGATGCCGATCTTGCATTCATCCGGCGTGATGACGCCCGGGCAGTTCGGACCGACAAGGCGCGTCCTTGACCCATCGAGCGCGCGCTTGACCTTCACCATGTCGAGCACCGGGATACCCTCGGTAATGCAGATAACCAGCGGGATTTCCGCCGCAATCGCTTCAAGGATTGCATCGGCGGCAAAGGGCGGCGGAACGTAAATCACGGACGCGTTCGCGCCGGTCTTTTCGCGGGCCTCGGCGACCGTATCGAACACCGGCAGGGTCGCGCCTTTGGCCGCCTCGCCAGCTTCCCAGGTCATGCCGCCTTTGCCTGGAACGACGCCGCCGACCATTTTCGTCCCATAGGCGATGGCCTGTTCGGTGTGAAAGGTCGCGGTCGAGCCGGTCAGCCCCTGGCAGATGACTTTGGTGTTTTTATCGACAAGGATAGACATTGGCGGGCTCCCGGCGCGGGCTCATGGTTGCAACTCTCGGCGTGGGGTTTAGCGACGTCCTATGCTGCGGGCAACAGCACATCATGCGGCGCAGCGTCAGGGGCGAATGGTTCAGTCCTCGACCGGGATCGTCGGTTTCGGCTTCTCCCCATTCTCGAAATCCACCGCCTCAAGGGCAAAACAGGTCTGGCCCGCTGTTTGCGGTTTGCGGAATGCGCGCCGCTTGCCGCTTTCCCAATAGATGACTTGTGACTTATCGTCGGCGGCGTCCTCCGGCCAGCCGCGCTGAAAGTCCGCACATAAGCGGAAATCATTATCGGTCTGGCGTTCATAAACATATGGCGCTTGCGTCAACGGGTCTTTCGGCGTCACCCTCGCGCAACCGCCGGCCGCGGGCAGGCGTTCGGCCCGCTCGCCCATCGCCAGCTCCATGGCGTCGAGGCTCTGCGGCGTCTCGCCAAAATAGGTCCGATAGCAATCAATCTTGCGCACAATGGTCTGCAGATCCGTCAGGCGCTGCTGGTCCAGGGCGCGCGCCCGCGCGGCGTTAGGCGAATCGACAAGCAGCACCGCCCATATAACCAGCGCCGCCGTGACCAGCGTTGCCACAATGGCGAGAACGCGCCCGGGCCAATCGACGCCGGCGTCCTGGCGTTCGGCGTCGCGGGTGAAATTCCATAAAATAGCGCCCGAAATGGCGCCAACGACAAAAGCCTTTGACAAAAACCTGGCGCCGATTTCGCCGGCGAGGAAATTGTAAACCACCGCAACGAGATCGCCGATCAATGTCAGCGCCGCGAAGATCAGCGTTATATAAGTCAGCCAGACGCGCACGCGCGAAACCCGGCGCTCGGAATTCTTGCGCCGCGCTTCGCTTAAGCGCCAACCAAGAAACAGGAAGAGCGGGTATCCGACGATCAGCGCCGCGATCGACCAGCGAAGACGCGAGACCTGATACGCGGCGACGGTTCGATCGAGCGGGTCTGCGAAAGTTGCGTCGACGAATGCGAAAGCGACAGCGCCAAGCTGAATGGCGAAGACGCCCAGCAAGGCATAAAAAACGATATATAAAAACGCCTCGCGGGCGCCGCCAAAGCTGCGCGGGCGCGGCACCGGCGTCGCAAACTCAATCTCCGCGAAGGCGCCAAGCGCGTCAGCGACCTGATCGTCGGGCCAGCCGGCGCTTTTCAGCGCCGCCGCAATACCCTCCCGGCTTTCACCTTTGGCCAGCGCCTCTTTCACAAAATCAATGAGGGTCGTGTCCGCCATACCGTTCTCCGTAAGCCGTCGCTGAGCCGGGCGAT
>CAMYNO010000135.1 GCA_947259815.1 uncultured Parvularculaceae bacterium | reverse complement strand
GTCGATCCACGCAGCATTACGCCCGGTACCTATCTCGCTATTCCCGATGAGAGCGACGGGCCGGCGCCGTCCATCCAGCACGATATTCTGGCCGATAACGATGCGCCGATCGCCAATGACCCCATAACGGACGATCATGGCCTTGCCGGCGAGTATGCGGATACAGCGACCCGCGCCTATGATGCGCGGGTGTCTACGCGGATCCGATTGCGCAATGTTCGGCTCTCATCGGCTGACCCGGTCTGGCAGCGGGAAGCGACACGAGGCGGAGGGCGCTCTCTCGCCGCCGATCGATTGAGCTTCCAGCAGCGTTCCGCGGCGCGCATTCACAATGCCGGCGTTCCGACATTTACGGCGCCGTTGAACCCATCATTACGCAATGAAATTTCCGCGACCGAGGCAACGCCGGGCGTTCCGACGGCGCATTTTGGCTTGCCGCAAAATTTGACGCCAAAGGCGGGCAACACCTATCGCCTGCCGGATTTCAACGCGATTAATCCCAAGGCTGCGAATGCGCCGCAAAAAATCTCCGTAAGCGGTAACGTGATTGGCGAGGCTGCCGGCTGTCTTCTTCTCGATGGCGGGACCGCGGGACAGTGGGCGTTGGCCTCTGCGCCGGGCGCACACTCTCTGGTCGGCAAGCATGTCACGGCCTGGGGCGTCGCCAGCCAGTCCGGCTCATGCGGTGCGGCGCCGACCATGATCGTCAGTCATGCTGTTTATGCAGAGCCGTGGGATCGCGGCGAGTAACCCACTGCACCAGAATGCTAACAGCACGTGCCGCTAGTTGGCGCGTCTGCGCTCTCGTCGAACGGCGATACGGTTCCGCACCCCGGAAAAATTCCGTAGTGGGTTGAACCGTCTCCGATGAATTCGAACCACGGCGCGAAACGCGATTCCTTCAGCATGCGATAGGTATTGCCGCAAACGGGAAAGATGCGGCCGCGTTCAATATGGTGATGGCCGTCCAGTTTAAACGCCTGTTCGCTGTGGGCCAACCCGCCTTTGTAAATCACCGCCTGCCCGTAATCTTCACATGATCCTTCAAGGCCGTCGATACGGAACAACCGATAGGTCGCCGAGTGAAACGAGGCTGGCCCGATCTTTTCGGCCAGCGCCGGATTGTTAATCGTCAGCGGGCGATGGGTGAAAAGCCTTGGATCGGCGAACCCGGCGCGTTTCGCGAAGGTCAGAAAATCATTCCAGTATAATGCGCCGCCGAGGCACTCGCCTTGCGCCTCCGGATCGTTTCGTAATGCAGGATCAAGCCGGCGATCTGCGTATACATCGGCGAAATAAAATTCACCGCCGGGCTTTAAAAGCCCATGGACCGTGCGCAACACGGCCTCCTTATCGGCGACGAGATTGATAACGCAGTTCGATATCACAATATCGAAACTCGATGGCGTGAGGTTAAGCGCGCCTAAATCTTCAATATCGCCTTCAAGAAACTCCACATTTGCATAGCCGAAACGATCCGCATGCCAATCAAGGGCGTTGCGCGCAACGGCGAGTTGTTCCGGCGTCATGTCTACGCCAACAACGGCGCCGTCGGGGCCGACAAGTTGGGCGAGGGCGTAGGCGTCGCGTCCCGAGCCGGAACCGAGATCGAGGATGCGCGCGCCTTCAAGCGCCAGCGGCGCGATCAATCCGCATCCGTAATAGCGCGCCGTGACGTCCGGGTGGATATTGGCGAGGATCGGCGCCAGCCAGGCCGGCGTATCGTCGATGGTGCAGCAGGCGTCAGTTTTAAGATCGCCCGATGATTGAAGCGTCTGGCCGTAATACTCTTTTATGTTGTTTTGGATGTTCATGTCGTGATCCGGGCTAGGCGTGATCGCGAGTGATGGCCGGAATTGTTCGGCGCGGCAATTGATATTCAGCGGCAATGGCGGGAATGTGAATGAGCGGGGGTCGCCGCGATGTCGTCATGTTTGCGTCGCGATGTGGCGGCAGAATAGGCCTCGCAATAACGGGAAGCCCATGATGCTCGCTGGTTTGCGTTCTAACCTGCACGACCTCGCCGAGGCGCGACTGGACATGGCGGCGCGCGCCTATCTGGCCGATCCGAGGATCAAGACGCCGGATTTCTCCGTCCCTGAGGGCGCGCCGTCCTTCGTTGGGCCCGACTCTGTTTCGTGGCGCATATTCAAGAACCCGGTCACTTTGTTCATTGGCGGGGTTGCCGCTGTCTTCATGGAGTTCGCCGATCCGCGCGTTCGCATGGGCGTGTGGGAGCATTCCAATTTCCGCACCGATCCGGTCCTGAGGCTCAAGCGCACCGGTCTTGCCGCCATGATTACGGTCTATGGGCCGCGAGCCCAATCTCGTCGAACTCGGCGTGTTTTCCGTCATGTGGTCGGAGCATTGCTCGTACAAATCTTCGCGCAAGCATTTGAAGAAGCTGCCGACATCGGCGCCCTGGGTTATTCAGGGGCCGGGTGAAAACGCCGGTGTCATCGATATCGGCGACGGCTTTGCCGCTGTCTTCAAGATGGAAAGCCATAACCACCCGAGTTTCATCGAACCCTATCAGGGGGCGGCGACCGGCGTTGGCGGCATCATGCGCGACGTCTTCACCATGGGCGCCCGGCCCGTCGCCAACATGAATGCGCTGCGCTTCGGTCAATGGGATCATCCCAAAACGCGCCATCTTGTTTCAGGCGTCGTCGCCGGTATAGGCGGATATGGAAATTGCATGGGCGTGCCGACGGTTGGCGGCGAGACCAATTTCGACGCCGGCTATAATGGCAATATTCTCGTTAATGCGATGACTGTTGGCATTGCCGACAAGGGACGCATTTTTTATTCGGCTGCACGCGGCGCCGGCAATCCGGTCGTCTATGTGGGCTCGAAAACCGGACGCGACGGCATTCACGGCGCCACCATGGCGTCCGCCGAATTCGACGACGCGTCGGAGGAAAAACGCCCGACGGTTCAGGTCGGCGATCCGTTTACGGAAAAATTGCTGCTCGAAGCCTGCCTTGAGCTGATGGCGTCGGACGCCATCATCGCCATTCAGGATATGGGCGCGGCTGGCCTCACCTCGTCATCGGTCGAGATGGCGGCGAAAGGCGGCGGCGGCTTCGATCTCGATCTCGATCAGGTGCCGCAGCGCGAAGAGAACATGACGGCTTATGAAATGCTGCTGTCAGAATCCCAGGAGCGCATGCTCATGGTGTTAAAGCCGGAACGTGAAGACGCGGCGCGGGCGATTTTCGAAAAATGGGGCGTCGATTTTGCGGTCATCGGCGTGACGACCGATAGCGGGCGACTGATTATCAAGCACAAGGGCGAGACTGTCGCCGATATGCCGGTCGGCCCGCTCGCCGATGATGCGCCAATTTACGATCGCCCATATGAAGAAACCCCGGCGCCGGCGGTACTGGTTGACCCGACGATCTCTGTGCGTGAGGCGCGCATAACGCTCAGCGCCGACAAGTCTCAGGACGAGATGGAGCAGATCGCAGGCGCACTTGTTTCCGACCGTATTGTCGGGCTCGACGGCATTGATGCGGCGGGCTGGTCTGCGTCCAAGGGCGAGGCGGTTATCTATGCGCGGCTCGGACAAGGCGACGGGACATTCGACGCTGTCTGCGAGGCGGCGGAGAACCTGAAAAGCGTTGATGTTGTCGCTGACGCCAAATGCGAAACGAGCGATGAGCGCGTAGATCTTGCCGACCAGCCGGGCGGCGACACCATGCTGACGGCGCTCGCTAAATTGATGGAAACCCCGGATTTGTGCTCGCGCCGCTGGATCTGGGAACAATATGATTACACCGTCATGGGCGACACCGTGGTGGCGCCGGGCGGTGACGCAGCGCTTGTGCGCGTACACGGAACGAATCGCGCGCTCGCCATATCGACCGATGTGACGCCGCGCTATGTGAAAGCTGACCCGAAAATGGGCGGCAAACAGGCGGTGGCGGAAACCTTTCGCAATATCTGCGCGACCGGCGCCGCGCCGCTGGCGATTACCAATTGCCTCAATTTCGGCAATCCCGAGCGTCCTGAAATCATGGCTCAGTTTGCCGGCGCAATTGAAGGGATTGCCGAGGCCTGTGAAACGCTGGGTTATCCGGTCGTTTCCGGCAATGTGTCGCTTTATAACGAAACAAACGGGCAGGCTATTCCACCAACGCCGGCGATTGGCGGTGTCGGTGTCATCGAGGATGCAACCAGGGCGGTGCGCGTCGGCGGCGCTGAAATGGGCGAGGAGCTGATCGCGGTTGGCGTCACCCGCGGCTGGCTCGGTCAGTCGGTTTACCTGCGTGATCTCTTTGGCAATATCGAAGGCGCCCCGCCGCCGGTCGATCTCGATGCAGAGCGCAAGAACGGCGAACTCGTCCGTAAGCTGATTGATGAAGGGCTCATCACCGCCTGCCATGATGTCTCGGACGGCGGCTTGCTTGTGGCCGCCGCAGAAATGGCGCTCGCCGCCGGGCGCGGTCTCAACCTCCATACGCCGGTGAAAGCGCGCAAGGCCGCCTTCTGGTTCGGCGAGGATCAGGGACGCTATCTTGTCGCCGCGACGCCATCCGCGGCGGATACGCTGCTCCTGAAGGCGGCGATGGCTGGCGTTCAGGCGTCGCGCCTTGGCCGGTTTGGCGGCCCCGATCTGACCCTAGACGACAAGGATACATTATCGCTCCTTGATCTTTCTGACATTTTTGAGTCCCGCCTTCGGGATTACATGAACGCCGAAATCCGCAAGGAGAGCGCTATGCCCATGGCCGCCGAAGACATCCAGAAATTGATCCTTGAGGCGATGCCGGACGCCGATATCGAGATCACCGATCTCGCGGGCGACGGCGACCACTATCGCGCGCATATCGTATCGGCGGCATTTAACGGCAAATCGCGCGTCCAGCAGCATCAATTAGTCTACAGAGCATTGAAAGGCCGCATGGGCGGCGAACTGCACGCGCTGGCGCTGGAGACGGAAGCGCGCGAGTAGATCGCACCACCCACCTTATGCTCCGAAACCTTGCCGCCATTATCGTCGCTGCGATCGCCGGGCTTATCGTTGCGAAGTTCGCCGAAGCGCTGATTGGCGGCGGCGTCGCGCCGGGCGAGGCGGCGGATGGGGGCAATTTGGCGGGCCTTGTCGCCGGGTATTTTATCGGCGCATTTATAGCCGCCAGCATTGCCCTTTTGATTGGCCGTCGCTGGGCGCCGCTTGGATGGCTCGCCGCCGCGACCATTTTGTTCAATGCAATCATCACCATGACGACGTTCAAGCTGACCTTGTTCCTGTGGCCGGTGAGCATCGCTGCATGCGCGGCTGGCGGCTGGCTCGCGATAAGACTACTGAAGGCGTCTACGTCTTCGCCGCAGAACAACCGGAAAGAGTCGCTCTTTGACAACTAACCCAACACAAGGCGCCATTCCGGCCGCAACTATCGTTCTTCTTCGGGACGAACCCAAATTCGAAGTGCTGATGATCGAGCGCCATGCCGACACGCCATTCGCCGGCGGCGCCATTGTGTTTCCCGGCGGGCGCATCGAACCATCGGATGCGGAAGACGATTGGCGCGGCGCCTGCGACGGAGTGGACGGTTTCGCGCCGGAACAATTCGGCCCGCGCGTGGCGGCGATCCGCGAGGCCTTTGAGGAAACGGGAATTCTCTATGCCCGGCGCGACGGCGCCTTGATTGGCGACGAGGAGACCGCGGCGCTGAATGTTCATCGCAAGGCGGTCGAAGATAATGACAGGTTGTTCCTCGAACTCGTAAAGGCGAACGAGTTGCGTCTGGCGCTTGATGCGCTGCATCTGTTCGCCCGCTGGGAGCCGCCGGTTCGTGGACATGGCAAGATGCGCCGCTATCACACTTGGTTTTTCGCCGCCAAAACGCCGCCGGGACAGCAGGCCCGAGAGGACGGCAATGAGGCGACGGAAGCATTCTGGGCCGCGCCGCGCGAAATCCTTGCTTCATGCGATGCGGGCGAGCGCAAAGCGATTTTTCCAACCCGGCGCAATGTTGAGTTGTTGAACGTCAGCGAAACTGTCGATGGCGTGCTGGACTTCGCCGCCCGGCGCCGGATCGACGTCATCATGCCGGCATTATTGGAACGCGACGGTGCGCACTACCTGACGATCCCCGACGATATGGGCTATCCGATCACGGAAGAATCCCTTGAAACCGCCATGCGCAGCTGAACTCAATTCGGCTCTATCCGGAATATATCGCCGCCAATGGTGAGAATATAAAGATTGCCGTCATTGTCTTCGCCAAAGCCCACCATGCCCGAAAGGGAACCTGCGTCCGGTGTCAGCGCATCTGTTTCCAGAATGAAATTATTCGATGAAATGGTAGAGCCTTGCGAAAACTCGTCCGACGGGATCGACCAGACATTGTCGGATACAAAGTCGGAAAAGAAATAGCGTCCGTCGAGAGCGGCGATGGGGCCGCGATAGACATAGCCGCCATTGATTGAATTGCCCTGACGGGCGCTGCCGCCATGGCCATATTCCGCGATTGGCGGGATGAAGGATGGGTCGTCTGCGCCCTGTTCCGATTGCGTGCCCTCGCGCACGGGCCAGCCGATATTGAGGAGGTCGACCTCATTCCGGCGGGCTCACCGGGCGGGCTCAATTTCGGCTGGCCCGTGCGCGAGGGCACGCAAT
>CAMYNO010000134.1 GCA_947259815.1 uncultured Parvularculaceae bacterium | reverse complement strand
GAGCCTGACCAGTGCGCCGCTTAACGAGGCTAATAAGCCAGTTATCGCCAGCCCATCGCATACGGGTGCGGCGACGGATTGAAGCCCTCGCGGAATACTGGGCGCTCTATCTTCAAAAGAAACACGGTGACGAGGCGCTTTACCGCTGCCGTCATCACATGGTCGAAACCGCCAAGTCAGGGGCGGCGATCAGAAACCATATTTGGAGCCGGGTTTATCGGCGATTGGAGAAGGCAGACTAATGAAACCTAAAGACGAAATTGAACAAGAATTGTCGAAAATTTCGGCAAAGCTGCACGGTGAATGTCCGCGTTTGCAAATGACAGCGCTTTATGCGGCGCAACAAGCGCTGTCATGGGTTCTTGATGATATGGAGCTAATCGCGGCTCCTTATCACTTCATGCTACCCGCATCCCGGCAAGCTGAGAAGGTTGTTGCCGGCATATCCGTCGGGTGATGTAGTAAGATAACGCGTGCCGTTGTTATTCACTCTAGCGAATACTTCGGCACGCCGATTATTGACCTCTGTGTAAAACGAGTGCTGTCCGGTGTTAATAAACGTCCACACATTATCTTTTGTGTCGTACCAACGTTTTAAGTCTGGACCAATTCCGCCTAAGCCGTCGATGGCGTAGTCGCTGTCGGCGCCGTCAGGCGTGATGCAAGTTACTTTATAGGTAGCCATGTCATTTTCCTTTCACAATGGCTGCCTTGATGGCTTGACGATACGGCGCGGCTTACCCCATAAATTTACCCCGTCGCGACATTTCGTTAGCCTCCAAGGCTATTTACAGTTAGCGCCGTCCCGCCTCCAACGGGACGGCGTACTGATTCTGTGGAAGAATCAGCACCGAGTATGCGGGCTGGAGTCGGGCAGGCGCGTCAACTGAAAGTTTTCCTCAAAGACTATCGCTGCCAGTACCCTTTCCACTGACGACTAACCGGTGCGGTCATGGCGTTTCGAACAATCCGGCCCGCCAGCGCGCCGTTGCTCTCCCGGCGGTGGTCTTCGAGCCATGCGGCGTGCGCTGCGTACTGGTGCAGATAGCGCGCTGAAACGTGGTGATGTTGACCGCCGACCATGCGGCGCAGGCGTGAGAAGTAGCTTTCAACGAAGTTCGTATGCACGCCGTCAACGCTGTATGCCTCGCTATGGTTAATGCGTTCCAGCGGAAAGAAGTTGTCCAGAACGTCCCAATGCGAAGCCTCGTCGGCATTAACGATAGTGCCGTCTTCTAGGCGCTCTTTGGCGAACTCAACGCCCTCGGCTTCGCGCTTTACAACGTGCGTCAGCGTGCGGCCTTCACGTTCGCGCAGGGCGATCACAACGCGGCGTTTGCCGGTCTGGAAGCGCGCGCGGCGGCGGTCGATGCGCTCGGCTTTGACGTTCGACTGGCGAACATGACCGCCGAAATAGGCGCCGTCGATTTCGACTTCATCGTCCAGTTTAGTTTCGCGCGTTTCCATTGAGATCGCTTCGCGGATTTTGTGGGCGAGCACGAACGCCGTTTTATATTGGACGCCAAGGTCGCGGGAAAGCTGGACCATGGAAACGCCCTTGGCGGCGTTCGCGACGATGCAAATCGCGGCCAGCAAATCGACGAATTCCATTTTGCGGCTGGCGAAGATCGTGCCCGACGTCACCGAAAACTGGTGATGGCAGGCTTTGCATTTGAACTTGCGGCGGGTCGAAATGTCATAGGTTTCAACGCAACCGCAGCGCGGGCAAATGGCGTCGCCTTCCGTTTCCGGCCAGCGGATTTCACAGAATTTGCGGTACGCAGCGTCCTCGCCAGCCTTGTAGATGTCTTTCAACTTCAGGGTGCGGGAAGCGGCGGAAAGGAGAAAATGCTGTGCCATGAATGTAACCGTTTGCGATGCCTATGCATCGTATATAGTTACATTATGTATCCCATACAAGGGCATATGTAATCGTTTGTGCAACTTTTTTGTTGCAAACGATGGCAAACGTCCCTAGATCATAGAAAACGGGCGGCAATCCGTAGACGCCGCCCGATCCACATATCCTTGGCAGAGGTGACCGCCAAGGAATGCAACTCTAGGGCGAGTCCAAGTGAAAGAACAGGCGGATTGGGAGAACCAGGTAAAAGGCTTGCTCAAAGCCGAATTGAAAAAGCGAGGCGTGACCTATGCGCAGCTAGTCGATAAGCTCGCCGAAATTGGCGTCAGCGAAACGGAACCGAACATCCGAAACAAGCTGGCGCGGGGCAAGTTTACGGCGGTGTTTCTCGTTCAATGCTTAAGCGCTATTGGCTGCTCATCGCTGCTATTATCGGCGGACTGACCATTGTTATTGCGCTCATTCACGGGAAAGCGAATGAACCGCAATGCAATGACGTTCTTGCCGAGTTACCAAGCAACCCAGTACTGGCTCCAAAACAAGATGTTTCCGGCCAAACAAATTCCGTAACCTGTCAAGCAGACTGTCAAGTTTCCTTTTCTGGAGGCGATAAGGCCAACATACCATCCGGCGCCGACCATAATAAGGCCAATACCCAATGCGATACCCCGGAGGAACTTGATCTGGTTGCTCAAAAGCAAATGGCGCACTGGACTGCGTATATTGCTGGATTGACCGGCGTCGGGCTTGCACTTTTGGCAGGCACGTTGCTCGAAGCGTTTCGCGCCACCGACGCCGCTCAACAAGTGATTAAGGGAGACAGAGCGTGGCTTTGCTATTTCGACACAGAAGACCAAAGCTTTTCCGGGAATTTTTTTGGGAACGACGTCCAAAACTCCCGAACTTTTGCCGTTAAATGGAAAAACGTCGGCCGAAGCCCGGCAATTAATGTAAGGGTCTTTAGAAGCCTGAAAGAAATCCCTTTTGATACCGTTGAATTCGAACCAGCCTCGATAGAAATTGTTGATGTTCAAAGCGGGGCTGTTATCGGTCCAGAAATATTCGCTGTAACTGAATGGCACCCCATTACTACCGAGACCATGAATCGTTTGCTCACGCGGCAAAGTAAGTTGGTCATGTACTCGCGCATCATTTACAATGATATTTTCGAGAAAACCGAAGAACGATTTTCTGAGGCTACAATAGTCATTGATTATTATGGGACCGCAACCGACATCAAAACCGGACAGAGTTCCCCCGTCTTTGCAAAAATGACCACCGGTCCAAAGCAAAAAGCTACATAGTAGCGCCCTAATCACTTAGGGCCGCCGGGGTTTTCAACGGCGTTGGTGCGCTTGCTACATAAGGCCGTTTTTCAGCGCGGTCAGCTCGGCGATTGGTTTCGCCCTGATCACGTCGCAGGAAAACGAAGATTTCCTGCGCAACACGGTCCTGCCCCCCGCCTTTGGTTATTTCGTCTTTTTCCTGGCGATCGCCATCTGGGTCGGCGGCGCGGAACTTGTGCGCCATCGCGACTGGTTCAGAACCCGCGAAAGCGGATTCGTCGCCGACATGGTGTTCTTTCTGGAACGGTGCCTGAAGCTGTTCGTCGTCATCCCGATCCTCGGCGTCATTCTTTTCTTCGTCTCGACCTGGACGACGGTTGTGGGCATGGGCGGCGTCGATGCGGTTCGCTACACCTATCTTTACGAAATCGAACGCCTTCAGGGCGAATGCGCGGGCATTACGAGCTATCGCCAGCGCGACTTCCTGTTCCGGCAGGATCTGCAGATTTCCGTCACCGATCTTTCCCGCGTCGCCCGCAATGAACGCCAGTCCGGCGCGCAATCGGGCGCGGCAGGCGATGGCGCGGTTTCCGATTATTTCGACGGCCTTGCGGAATGGTATGTCTCCCTTGGCGAGAATGTGGACGCCATCATCGACGGCGACGACCCCGCCGGCGCCGATCCCTACGACCCGGCCATCTGCGCCGACCGCGTCGATGAGCTAAAAACCCTGCTGAGCCGCAACGCCCACGACAATTACGATCTTTGGGCGCGGGAATTCGAAACCAATTACAACGCCTTTGCCAGCATCCTCAATCGCTGGCGCCAGGACCGGCGGATCGAGAGTTTCGTCGACGCCCAGCTCGACAATTTCTATCGCGCCAACCCCAAGCCGGTCGGCCAGCGCATGACACAGGCGCAACGCGACGCGATTGATCGGTATGCAGAGGATGTCGAGTCCGCCCTCGCCTCGCTGGTGCGCAGCCAGAAGCTCGCCAAGCCGCCGGTGCCGATCAAATCCTATGCGGAACTTTACCCCGCGCGCGGCCTTGAAATCTTCGACGAAGTCTTTTCGCCCAAGGAAGAACCGGTGGAAGAGAAGCGGGTCTCCCGCCGGATCGAAGTCGTCATGGCGGAGTTCATTCCCAGCCTGTCGACCATCACGCCGCGCGACGCTGTTTTGAAAATCGCCAACATCTTTTCCGACATCTGGGCCCTTGCCGTGGCGTGGGACTATGCGGCTTATGTGTTGATGCTCGCCTATCTCTTCTTCCCGAGCGCAGAGCGCGCCGCGAGCTTTAAGGATGCGCCGAAGGTGCACCGCGTATCGCTGGCCGCGCGCCTTCTCGGCCTTGGTCGCCGCCGGCGGCGCGAGAAAGACGGCGAAACCGATGACGACATTTCCACGACGTAATGTGAAATCCTATTCATCCTTACACGTATTTTATTTGAATTTTATGAGCCGTCACGCCATGTATTGGCTTGCGCATCGCCGATAACAACGCGCGGTTCAATCGAGGGGATCGCCAAACAGGCCACGCATGGCCAGACCGCGCAAGGCGGCGCGCGACTTTTAGTAGAACCCTCGAAAGGAAATCGACATGAAACGTCGCTTCATCGCCCTCGCCGCTTCGGCGAGCCTGTTCCCGCTCGCCGCCATGGCGGGCGAGTTTGAAACCCTCGACGCCGACGGATCGGGCGCTTTGTCCTACGGCGAAGTTCGCGCCGTGGCGCCCGACCTGACCGCCGAGCAATTCGTCGCCGTCGACATTGACGGCTCCGGCGATCTTTCCCGCGGCGAATATGACGCCTGGAAATCCGCGAGTATGGCGCCGAAGGAATAGACCGGCGCATTGACGCGCGCCCGTTTCATGCGGTTTTCCGCCGGATTCGGGGCGCCATTTCATCAGCGCCGCGCGCGGGCGAATACGCCATAAGCCGCGCGGCGCCCGTACAGGATATCGGCCAGTATTTATCATCGCGACAAAGCATAAACCCGCCGGCACAAGTGACGATAACTATCGACCGAAAGCG
>CAMYNO010000133.1 GCA_947259815.1 uncultured Parvularculaceae bacterium | reverse complement strand
GGATCGGCGAGTCGTCCGCCCGCTCGAACTGGGTGCGCACGATCACGTCCTTGCGGCCGATCTCGCGCGCGTCGAGAACTTCCAGCGGCTTGCCGACAATTTCGTCGAACTGTTCGGCGTCAAGCTTGGTGATGTCGTCCGGGAAGACCGCGTCGTAGCGTGCTTGTTGTGCGTCAGTGAGATCGCCGCGCGACTCGCCCAGCATGAACTTGCCGATAGTCTCAAGCGCGAGACCGTCGAAAAGGATGCCCTGAAAATTTGAAAGCTGCGTTTCCTCATCCGCATTCTCGTCCAGCAGCGCGACCGTTGCGTCCGCGGTAAGGGATTTGGCGAAAGCGACTGCGCCGTCGATACGGCCGACTTCCTCCTCGGCGGAGGGATCGGCGTCGCCATCCTGCGCCTGAACGGGCGCCATGGATGAGGCGGCAAGGAGAGCGGCGAATATTCGGACGCGTGACATGAACATGGAAATAACCTGAAAGCTGAGGCGTTCGCCCCGATTGAACACGAGCTCGATTGAATATGGAACGAATGCGCCATTTATCCAGCGCGCTTCTGGCAAAAACATGGCCGGGCGTTACCAATCGGACACACGAGCCCTAGCGGCCCTTGATCGGATCGGTTGTTCGGTTGTTTCGGTAACCCGCTGAAATTACTGATCTTTAAAGGTGATCTTGTCGGAGCGCCTGACCGCTTCCGGCACGCGTTTTTCCGCATATTTGAATGTGGCCGGGAGCACCACAAGCGTACAAATCAGCGTGAAGGCGATGGCGATCGACAAAAGTTCGCCCATGGACGCCGTGCCGCGATGGGGTGAGAGCATCAGCGAGCCAAAGCTGGCGACCGTGGTCAAAGCCGAAAAGAGAACCGCCCGCGGGGTCGACGTGCCGTAAACCCCTTCGCCGGACGCAACCTGATCGTGGCGCAGGACGAGGTGGATACCGCTGTCTACGCCAATGCCGATCAGAAGCGGCAGCACGATCACATTGGCGTAATTGAACGGGATGTTGAAAAGCACGCCGGCGGCGGCGGTCAGGACGGCGGCGAGCGCCAGCGGGAAGAGGACCAGCGCGACGAGGCGAAGCCGGCCCAGAAATACAATCAGCATCGCGGCGACAATCAGCAGGGCGATCCCTGTCGCCTGCAGCATCGCGGCGGAAATGGTCTCGCCCGCCTTGATGGACTGATAGGCGCCGCCGGTCAGATCGGGCAATTCCGCAGAGACATCGTCAACGAAGGCTTTGAGTTCATTGAAATCGCGCACATCCGCTTCAGGTAGAATATCAACGCGCCATTGCCCGTCATCGGACAAATAACGCGCGCGCAGTTTTTCGGGCAGGGAATCGAGTTCCACATAATCGGCGTTCAGTTGCGCGGCGAGCCGTTCGGTCAGGGCGGGCCAGTAGCGGAAAAGATTTTGCTCGATCCGCGCGACAAGCGCCGGATCATTGGCGGACTGAACATCGCCAAGGAGCATTGCGAGACGCGCGCCGGAACCATCGTCATAGGCCGCCTCAAGCCGGGTCTTTAACTCGGCGATACCGTCCGCAGCCGGCGGTCCGTCGACGCTGCCGGGCTCTGCGTCAAAAGCGAAAACGAGCGTGCCTGCCGCGAAGTCGATCAGTTCGAGTTTGGCGTCCTGATCTTCCGGTACGAAATCGGGGAGAGAACGCGTTGTCGCCACGGTTTCGCGCGCCATCGCCCGGTTGGCGGTTTCTATGGCGTCGGCCTCGGATGAGGCGAGGCGGGTCAGGCGGTAGGGTATTGTTTCATCGTCGTCGAACAGCAGGTTGAAGCCGGCGACCGAAGGCGCCTTGGGATTGCGCAAAGACATCTGGTCCGCATCGAACCGAACCTGCGGCATCAGGACGAGCGCCGCGAGGCCCGCAATGACCGTCGTGATCGCGACCGGCGCGGAGACTTTTTCTATCGCGGCGAAGCCTTTTCTGACGGCGCCATGGCGTTTTTCTGATTTCGCCACGGGCAGACGCTTTAACGCCGCCGGCAGGAAAGTGACGGAAACGATGAAAGCAATGATGACGCCGGCGCCGGCAATCACGCCAAGCTGGGCGATGCCGTCGAACTTTGTCGGCACGAAGGAGAGAAAGGCGAGCGCTGTCGTTGGCGCCGCAAGCGCCAGCGCGGGGCCGACTTCATGCAGGGCGCCTTTCAGCGCTTCCTTGTTGGACTGCCCGTCAACACGTCGTTCCTGAACGTGCAACAGCAAATGGATTGCGAAATCGAGGCCGAGGCCGATCAGCAGGACGGTAAAGGCGACCGAAACGAGGTTAAGTTCGCCCACGAACCGCGCGGCGAATGCGGACGTCAAGGTAAGGGTTACGATCAGGCTGAGCAGGGTGAAGCCCGCCATCGCCGGGGAGCGATAGCAAATCAGCAAAAGGATTGTGACGACGATAAGGGAAAGCCCCATGGAAAGGCCGATGCCGGTGGTGACGGCTTCCAGTTCCTCCACCCGCAGCGCCGGATCGCCGGTGACATACGCCTCGACGCGCCCGCCATATTCCTTGTTCAACGCT
>CAMYNO010000132.1 GCA_947259815.1 uncultured Parvularculaceae bacterium | reverse complement strand
TTCTGTAATGTGCGCCCGTCTGCGGTGGTGCAAGCGCTCGACTGCCGCACGATTTACGAAGTCCCGCTCTCCTATCACGATGAAGGATTTGACAGCGAGGTTATCGAAGCGTTCGGTATTAAAAATCCGCGCGACCCCGATCTTTCCGGCTGGAAAAATATTGTCGAGCGCATCACCGCGCCCGACGGCGAAGTCACCATCGCGATTGTCGGCAAATACACGATCCTGAAAGACGCGTATAAATCGCTGATCGAGGCGATTGCCCATGGCGGCATTGCGAACAATGTGCGCGTCAATGTCGAATGGGTCGAGGCAAGCGCTTTCGACGATGAAGAAACCATTCGCGCCGAGATCGAACATGTCCACGGCATTATCGTACCGGGCGCTTTTGGCGAGCGTGGCGCGGAAGGCAAAATCAACGCCGTGCGTTTTGCGCGCGAAAACGACGTCCCCTTTTTCGGCATCTGTTACGGCATGCAGATGGCGGTGATCGAGGCGGCGAGGAATGTTCTGGGGCTTGCCGATGCAACCTCGTCGGAGTTTGACGGCGAAGGGCGTTCGGTGGTCGGCTTGATGACCGAATGGGTGCGCGGCAATGAGCGCGAGACCCGTGCGCAGAATGGCGATCTCGGCGGCACCATGCGCCTTGGCGCTTATCCGGCGGCGCTGAAGGAAGGAAGCCGGGTTGCGGAAATCTATGGCGCGCCGGAAATTACCGAACGCCATCGCCATCGCTATGAAATTGATATGGCGCTCGCGCCAAAACTTGCCGAGCACGGGCTGGAGTTTTCAGGGACGTCGCCGGACGGCAAGTTGCCTGAGATCCTCGAAATCCCCGAGCATCCCTGGTTCATCGGCGTTCAGTACCACCCGGAACTCAAATCGCGCCCCTTCGATCCGCATCCGCTCTTTGCATCGTTCATCGATGCGGCGGTGAAGCGGTCGCGGTTGGTGTAGTTTCAAGCTTTCGGCGGACGAACGATGCGCAGGCTTGTTCGCTCCTTGTCGAAAACGAGATGTTTCACTGCGCCCGCGACATGCAGGCCAAGCAGGGGCCAGAACAGGTTCGGCGCCAGGGCGTGAATTTCCTCAGCCAGTTCATGCAGCCCGCTGTTGCGGGTTGTGAACGGGGAGGGAACCGAAAACCAGCCAAATACATCAATTGCCGCCGGGCGGGTCCAGATCACCAATGGTCCCGTTACAATCTGAATGGCGATCATAAGAAGGAATAAATGCATGACCGCTGACGAGAGCAGATTGAGATAGCGGTGTTGATCCGGTTTGGCGGGTTGTCGCTGGACATAATGGCTGATTACCCGACCGGCGAGAAAGAGAAAGAAAAGCGCGCCGATTGCAGCGTGATAATTGACCATTCCGGCGACTTCCGCCCTCGGCAGGCCCGCCTCCTTCGCGTGCTCAATGTTCTCCCCAAGGAAGTAGAGCCAGATAACCCCGATGGCGGCAATCCAGTGAAGGGCGATCGATATCCAACCATAGGCAATTTTCGAATTATATAGTCGCATGATATCTCCCAGAGGTTGGCTTGCTGTTCCTACAGGTTGTAACGTCAATTTCGCAAATGTCCGTCGAATAAAGCTGCATTTTGTCAGGCAGTTGGCGGGCGCGCCGCACCTTTCGCCGATGTTTGCCGGTGGACGCGTTAAGGAGACTCACCATGCATCAATCCGTTCTTATCACCGGCGCATCGAGTGGCATTGGCGAGGCGTGCGCCGTTCATCTCGCCCATAAGGGCTTTCGCGTTTACGCCGCCGCCCGCCGCCTTGAGAAACTGAAAGATCTTGAAGGGCTCGCCGGCGGGCGCATCACGCCAATCGCCCTCGACATCACCGCCCCTGACACAATCGAGGCGGCGATGAAAAAGATCGCCGACGATGGCGTGACGCTTTTCGGTCTCGTCAACAATGCCGGCGTGTCGGTGATGGGGCCGATTGAGAAGACGCCTATCGATGAATGGCGCCGCCAGTATGAAACGAATGTATTCGGCATTGTGCGCATGGTGCAGGCGGCGCTGCCGCAAATGCGCGAGGCGGGGCGCGGTCGCATCGTCAATATCGGCTCTGTGGCGGGTCGCATCGCCGCGCCGTTTCAGGGCGCCTATGCGTCGTCAAAACATGCGGTGGAAGGGCTCACCGATTCCCTGCGCCGCGAGACCGCGCCCTTCGGCGTCAAAGTCTCGCTGGTGCGCCCGGGTTTTATCAACACGCCCTTTGGCGAACAGGAACAGGATCAGCTTCAGAAATATGTCGACGAGGGCGGCGCCTATGCGGATGCGGTGCGCAAGTTCAAGCACTGGCACGCCAAGGGCCATCCGACCGCGCCGGGACCGATTGTTGTCGCCGAAGCCGTCCACGCGGCGCTCACCGATGAGCATCCGCATTCGCGTTACACCGCGCCGATCAGCAATGTTGGCTCTCTTGTCATGCGCAATCTTTTGCCATCGGCGGTGACGGACCGGGTGATGGCGCGGGTCTTTGGATTGGATGCCGCCGGCAAAACCCATAAACAAAACCCATAAAGACGACGCCGCCAATTGATGCGTTTGCCGCGCCGGCTGTCTTAAGGACTATGATAGCCATGGATATTGATACAGCGCTGACGGCGTTTCGCGCCGGTAATTTCCGCGATGCATTCACGCAACTTAGCGATCTGCGCGAAGCCGGGCCGTTGCCCGATCACGCATTGCTTGCCTTCGCCCAGGCCGCGGGGGCGCTGGAGAAGTATGAGGTCTGCCTGGAAGCGGTCGATCACCTTCTTGAGAAAAACCCGACAAGCGCAGAGGCGACGCTCATAAAAGCCGATGCGTTCAAAGCGCTCGGGAAGCCCCGGTTCGCTGCGGGGTTTTACCGGGCGTTTCTCTCGCTGGCGCAGATGATGAACGACGTACCGGCGCATCTGCAGCCTGCGATCGC
The DNA here is from genome assembly GCA_947259815.1 of uncultured Parvularculaceae bacterium. Lineage (GTDB taxonomy): Bacteria > Pseudomonadota > Alphaproteobacteria > Caulobacterales > Parvularculaceae > Hyphococcus. Next base: position 6,641 of record CAMYNO010000132.1, on the reverse strand, counting down.
GCGCGCGCAACAAGAGTGTCAGAACGCAGCAGCGGATTATCAGCAATTTCTCCACGAGAATGTCGCCGGGGCGGGCTTTAACGTCAACGGCGGTCCTACGCGATTGGGGCAGGCCATAGACATCATGTTCGGGCGGAAAACCATTTATGCGCAAAGCCCGTCGAAATTCTATTTTCCGGAACTGCCGCAAATTCAGTATTATGATTATCGCCAGTTTGACTGGACGGCCGAGATTATCGAGCAAGCAGAAACCATCAAAGATGAGCTGGCTGCGCTGATCGCATCTCAGGCGGATTTTGACCCTTATGTGCAACATAACATCAACGCGCCGAAGATGAGCCAGATGGGGCGTCAATTGATGGGGCGCACCGACTGGTCCGCCTATCATCTTTACAAAGACGGTGCGGAACAACCCGATCACATGGCGCGGTGTCCGCGCACGCTTGAAATATTAAAGGCCGCGCCCATTCCGAAAATCCGGACAGTGTCGCCATCCATCCTCTATTCGCAATTGACCGCCGGCTCCCACATCCCGCCGCATTCGGGCGTATGCAACACGCGGCTGATCTGTCACCTGCCGTTAATCGTGCCGCAGGGATGCTGGCTTCGCGTTGGCAACCAGACCCGCGAATGGCGCGACGGCGAGATGCTGATATTCGACGACTCGATTGAACATGAAGCGAAAAACCCGACCGGTGAAACGCGGATCATTCTGCTTTTTGATATCTGGCGCCCTGAACTGAATGAGGACGAACGCCGATTGGTCGAAACTGTATTTAACGCCGTCGACGCTTATAATGACGTCGGCACATAGGGGAAGCGCATGTCAGGCCATATCGATCCGACACGAGAGCAATTCGGCGCCATGATGAAGCTGGCCGATGACGGGCTCGTGCACATGCTCAATTTGATTCGCCTTCGCGATGCCGCCGCTTACGACGACGGGCGCAAGGCAACCGGCGCCGAGGCGTATCAGGCTTACGGCCGGGAAAGCGGGCCGATCTTCACGCGGGTCGGCGGGCGCATCGTTCATTCATGGGACCCGAAACTTACGCTGATTGGACCGGATGATGAGCAATGGGACATTGCGTTCATCGCTGAATATCCGAATGCGGCGGCCTTTGGCGAAATGGTCAAAGACCCTGCTTATCAGGCGATCGTCTTTCACCGGCAGGCGGCGGTTGCCGACTCCAGATTGATCCGGATGCAGCCGCGCGAAAGCGCTGGCGTCTTCGGCGGCTGATGCTTGCATTCAATATGTGGACTTAGCGGGCTTGTTCAAAGACTGCCTTTGCGGGTAGGTAGTTGCGACCAGCTAACCAGAGAGATTGCATGCCAACGCCGGTTCTTATGCCCGCCCTGTCGCCGACGATGGAGGAGGGCACCCTTGCAAAGTGGACAGTCAGCGAGGGGGATACGGTCTCGACCGGCGATGTCATCGCGGAGATCGAAACCGACAAGGCGACCATGGAGGTCGAGGCCGTCGATGACGGCGTGATCGCGAAAATCCTGATTTCCGAAGGCACCGAGAACGTCAAGGTGAACGAGCCGATTGCGGTCATCGTCGCTGAAGGCGAGAGCGCGGACGACATTGATGTGAGTAAGCTGAATGGCGGTTCGCCGTCTCCATCCGTTGAGGCCGGTGCTGACACGCCGGCGCCGCGGGATGAGGATACCACTACTGCCGCGCAGCCCGAGGCGCCGGCAGAGCGACCCTCGAAGGACGTGACGCAGATCAAAGACCCTGAACTCCCCGATGGGGTTGAGATGGTGGAGACAACAATCCGCGATGCGTTGCGCGACGCCATGGCCGAAGAGATGCGCCGGGACGAAGACGTCTTTCTGATGGGGGAGGAAGTCGCGGAATATCAAGGCGCCTATAAGGTGTCGCGCGGACTGCTTGAAGAATTTGGCGAGCGCCGCGTCGTCGATACGCCGATTACGGAACATGGCTTTGCCGGACTTGGCGTCGGCGCCGCCTTTGCCGGCCTGAAACCGATAGTGGAATTCATGACCTGGAACTTCGCCATGCAGGCGATTGACCACATCATCAATTCCGCCGCGAAGACCCGGTATATGTCCGGCGGTCAGATGGGATCGCCGATTGTCTTTCGCGGTCCGAACGCGGCGGCGAGCCGTGTCGCCGCCCAGCACTCGCAGGATTATGCGGCGTGGTATTCGAACATTCCGGGGCTGATCGTTATTTCCCCTTACACTGCGGCCGATGCAAAGGGGTTGCTAAAGGCGGCGATCCGCGATCCCAACCCGGTTGTCTTTCTTGAGCATGAATTGCTTTACGGCGACACGATGGAAGTGCCCGATATTGACGACTGGGTGCTGCCGATCGGCAAGGCGAAGATTGCGCGGCCGGGCGAGGATGTGACGATCGTTTCCTATTCGCGCGGCGTGAAGTTTGCGCTGGAGGCGGCGGAGGCTCTGGCGGGCGAGGGAGTCTCTGCCGAAGTCATCGATCTGCGCACGCTGCGGCCCATGGATACGGCGACGGTGATTGAGAGCGTTAAGAAAACCAACCGCATCGTAACGGTCGAGGAAGGCTGGGCGCCGTGCGGCGTCGGCGCGGAAATCGCCTGGCAGGTGACGCAGCACGCATTCGACTATCTCGATGCGCCGCCGGCGCGCGTGACGCAGGAAGACACGCCGCTCCCCTACGCGGCGAACCTTGAAGCCATGAGCCTTCCGAATGCGGACAAAATCGTGAAGGCCGTGAAGCAGGTGATGTATGGGGACTAATAGAGCCGTTTTTGCCGGACTTGCTCCGGCAATCCAGGCTTCTGGATGCCCGGAATAAATCCGGGCATGACAGGGAGTAACGGGAAGCAACCATGATCCTCTCCGGCCAATGTCATTGCGGGAGTATGAAAGCGTCCTTTGAAACGCAGAAGACGCCGGTGGCGCTTGGGGTGCGCACTTGTCAGTGTGCGTTCTGCCGCGCTCATGGCGCCGTGAATATTTCCGATCCGGACGGGTGCGTGGAGATCGACGCGTCAGCGGGCGCCATTCACCGCTATACATTCGCACTTCGTACCGCTGACTTTTTCATCTGCAAGACCTGCGGCGTTTATATTGCAGCGGTAATGGGTGAGGGTCAGCGGATTGTCTCGACGCTCAACGTCATTGGCCTCGGTATCAAGGAATTCGACGGTATTGATGAGGCCCCCATGGAATATGGCGTTGAGACGACGGCAGAGCGAATTGCGCGCCGTTATGAAAAATGGACGCCGACACGGTTCACGGACGCAGAACTCTCCGCATCAAACTTCGGACCGCATTAAAATGAAAAAAGCGTCTTCCACCATCCTCCGTTCTTCCCGGCGAAAGCCGGGAACCAGAATTGGCCTCGACTGGACCCCGGCTTTCGCCGGGGAGAGCGGATATCGTTGTGTCCACCCAATTCTGAAATTTGAGGACTGAAAATGCCAACGCCCATTCTCATGCCCGCCCTGTCGCCGACCATGGAGGAAGGCACCCTCGCCAAATGGAACGTCAAGGAAGGCGACACCGTTTCGTCCGGCGACGTCATTGCCGAGATCGAAACCGACAAGGCGACGATGGAAGTTGAATCCATTGACGAAGGCGTCGTCGGCAAGATCCTGATTGATGCGGGTACGGAAAATGTGAAGGTCAACGCCCCGATCGCGGTGTTGCTTGAGGATGGCGAGAGTGCGGACGATATTGATGTCGGCGCCCTTGGCGGCGGCGCGGCGCCGGCCTCCTCCAAGACGCCGGCTCCAAAGGATGAGGATCAAGGCGAGAAGACGAATATTGCGGCGGAGGCGCAACCTCAATCCACGCAACAACCTAAGGCAGCCGCGAAGGATGCGCCGCAGGCGCCGCCAAATGGCCGCATCCTAGCTTCGCCCCTCGCCAAAAGGCTGGCGGAGCAGAATGAACTCAATCTGTCCGCGCTGTCCGGGTCCGGGCCCAAAGGGCGTATCGTCAAGCGCGATATTGAAAGCGCACTGAAAGCGGGCGCGGGCAAGGCCGCGCCAGCGGCGATTGCCCCGGCCTCTGTCGATGCGCGGCTCTATCCGCCGGAGAGCTATGAGGCTGTCAAACTCGACGGCATGCGCAAGGTTATCGCCAAGCGCCTGACCCAGAGTTTCAATCAGGAAGTCCCGCATTTTCCGCTGAATGTGGATTGCGAACTCGACACGCTGCTGGCGGCGCGGGCGCGTATCAATGCGACCTCGCCAAAGGAAGGCCCGGATTCAGAAAAAGGGGGCGCCTTCAAGCTGTCGGTCAACGACTTCATCATCAAGGCGTCGGCCATGGCGCTGAAGGCGGTGCCGGCGGCGAACGCCACCTATACCGACGAAGCGATCCTTCTGCACAAGCACGCCGATATCGGCATTGCGGTCGCTATTGACGGCGGTCTGATTACGCCGATCGTCTGGAAGGCCGAGGAAAAGGGGCTGAAACAGATCAGCGCCGAGATCAAGGATATGGCTGGCCGGGCCAAAAGCCGTAAGCTCAAGCCCGAGGAATATCAGGGCGGCACATTCTCGGTCTCGAACCTCGGCATGTTCGGGATCAAATCCTTTGCCTCCATCGTTAACCAGCCCCATGGGGCGATCATGTCCGTCGGCGTCGGCGAGGAGCGGGTGGTGGTCAAAAACGGCAAGATGGAAATTGCAACGGTGATGACGGTGACGCTGACCTGCGACCACCGGGTCGTCGATGGTGCGGTCGGCGCCCAGTTCCTCGCGGCGTTCAAGTTGTTCATCGAGGAACCGGCGGCGATGCTGCTTTAGCGCTGGTTGCGGATCAGAAGGCTCATACAGCCCTCATCCTGAGAAAAATTTTTCCGGCGCCCTTCGAGGCGAGCCTTCGGCTCCCTCAGGGTGAAGGAGAAATTTTGCCTCGAAGGACAGGTGGCGTTTGTCACAACAAGCCGCTCTGGCGTCGTGGGGCGGGAGATCTATTTAAAACAATGGGATAGACCGGCTTTGCGTTTTCCCCATGACAAAACGTGATGGGACGCCGCGTTTTCGCCGCTTTTCCGCCGCGATAAAATTCCAATTGAGCGCAATATTCTGTCTGTCCCGGAATGTTGTGTTTCCCCGGTGACGGCGAGGCGGCCCGACGCTTTCTCTCTCCCCCGTGCTGACTGCCGCCTCGCACCCATAAGCAAAAATTCGCTTTGCAAGCAGGGTTTGCATACAGCTTCCGGTTGATTTTTCCGCGGTGTAAGTTTATAACATAACCAAGCCGCAGAATCGGTGCGGCAAGTATCAGTAAGCGTACTCGTTGCGTATTTACCAGTTGCGTTAGTTGAATACCATCGAGCGGGCGTCGCGGAGATCCCCATAACGGCGCCCGCTCATTGCGTTTCCCTCCCTAAATCTCTGTTCAGGCTTGTCCCCGGCGCTTTGTTCGGCTAAACGAGCGCGCTTTCGCGGGAGGCGTCCCGGCAAAGACCAGCCGGCGCCCGACCGCGGCCCTTTCATCCTGTCGTCGGTGCAAGTCGGCGGCGCAATTTGCCGGAAGGTTTAAAATGGCGAAGAAAATAGCAGGCTACCTGAAGCTTCAGGTGCCGGCGGGTGCGGCGTCGCCGTCTCCCCCGATCGGTCCAGCGCTTGGCCAGCGCGGTCTCAACATCATGGAATTCTGCAAGGCGTTTAACGCCAAGACGCAGGAAATGGAAAAGGGGATGCCGATCCCCACAATCATTACGATCTATGCGGACAAATCGTTTACGTTTGAAACGAAAACCCCGCCGGCGGCCTATTACCTGAAGAAAGCCGCCAAGCTGCCAAAAGGCGGATCGACGCCGGGTCGCGATATCGCCGGCGCCGTCACGGTCGCGCAGTGCCGCGAGATTGCGGAAGCGAAAATGACCGATCTCAACGCAAACGATCTTGATGCAGCTACGAAAATCATCATGGGCTCGGCGCGCGCCATGGGCCTGGAAGTCAGGGGGTAAGAGATGGCAAAAGCTGGAAAACGCATAAGCGCCGCCCGCCAAGCCTCCGACAGCGTGAAAATTCACAGCGTCGAAGAAGCGGTAAAATCGGTCAAGGCGAACGCCTCGGCAAAATTCGACGAGACGATCGAAATCGCCATGAACCTCAGCATTGATACGCGCCATGCGGATCAACAGGTTCGCGGCGTCGTCTCGCTCCCCAACGGTACGGGCCGCAACGTCCGCGTTGCCGTATTCGCCAAGGACGCAAAGGCCGAAGAAGCAACGGCCGCCGGCGCAGACATTGTCGGCGCTGACGACCTGATGGAGAAAATCCAGGGCGGCTTCATGGATTTTGACCGCGTGATCGCAACGCCGGACATGATGGCCGTTGTCGGCCGGCTCGGTAAGGTGCTGGGCCCGCGCGGCCTGATGCCGAATCCGAAAGTCGGCACCGTCACGCCGGACGTGACCAAAGCCGTTAAAGACGCAAAAGGCGGCGCCGTACAGTTCAAGGCGGAAAAAGCCGGCGTTATTCACGCGGGCGTCGGCAAGGCGAGCTTTGACGAAAAAGCGATTATTGAAAACGTTCAGGCATTCATCAATGCGGTTGCGAAGGCGAAACCTTCCGGCGCTAAAGGGACTTATATCAAAAAGATCGCAATCTCCTCGACCATGGGTCCGGGATTCAGGCTCCCTAGAACATCCACGGCAACAT
>CAMYNO010000131.1 GCA_947259815.1 uncultured Parvularculaceae bacterium | reverse complement strand
ATGAAAAACTACGTTGTTGAAACTGCGGCGCGGCTTCGCGAGGCAGGTGTTCATCAATGGCGTTTGGTGCGAAGAAAACTCAGGCGGCGATTGTTGGTTGCGATCGTTTGATGGCGGTTGCCGGCGCAGCCCCGACCGCATCGTCTTCGCGCAGCGCGGTAGAGGCGTCGCCGTCACGGCGGCGCCATGACCTGACGCCGGACCCTTCGCGTATTCGTCCGCGTCAGATTGAAGAAACACCTGAAGATCGTAAACGCCGGCTGGCGGCGAAGACGGCGAATTTTACCGCAACCATCATTGCGCGTCTTGTCATCATTGCCGCGGCTGCGCTTTGGGCCTGGAAGCAATATGAATATTCAGGGCAAATCCATCGCGGCGTTGCCGTCGGTGTTTTCATCATGCTCGGCGACCTTGGCCGGGTCTTTATGAAGGCGTCTGTGTCCGGCACGAAATAACCTATCGCGGGCGGCGCAATGCGCGTGACCGGCAAGCGCTGTGGCATCCTGCCAGTTGCGCCGAGGCGGCGCCGCGTTACAGTTCGGCATGTGTTTTAACCACGCACCGCAACTGAAATAATGACCGACATGTCGCGGAACAGTTCTCCGGCAGGCAGTCCACCGCCGCCGCATTGCGCAATTCCTGGAAACCTTCAACCGATTTTGGGGGCGCATTGTAAACTTGACGGCGTATCGGACATGGAACGGGTCATGCTTGCATGCGATGGCACCTTTACCTTTCAACTTGAAGCGTTTGTCCGCGAACTCATTACCGTGGATATTCTCAGCTATGCGCGCGGGCCAATCATGGGCGTTGCCGCAGAGATTATGCAATCGGAACCCAATGAAAACGTCTGGGAACGGAAGGTGTTGCTGCGCGGAGAGCAAACCGGTGAGGCATATGTATTTGCCCACAGCTATGTGGATGCAGCGCGCTTGCCCGCATCATTGGCGGAGGATTTGAAAGAATCGCCGGCCGGCATCGGGCGCCTGTTCGTTGATTACAGGCTGTCGATCTATCGTGACCTGGTCGGATATTTTTTCGAAGACGGCGCGGCTTATGCGCCATGGTTCCCGGAACGAAAGAACCTGAATTTTCTGGCGCGTGTTTATCGCGTATTTTTTAAAGAACGCCCGGTGATGATTATTACTGAAAAAATGCCGCGCGATCTGTTTTCTAAATAGTCAGTATAGAAACTAAATTATGATTTCTTGGCGGAAAAATTACATGTGTTCATGAATGACGCAAAAGCGGCTGCGTCCGGGGCGGGCATGACATACTCGCCGCCGCCGGAGCGGCCTTCAATCGTCACATTTTCATTGCGCACCATCGCGTTATATAACCGTCGTGTCAGATTATGATCGCCCGCGGCAACAACCTTGTGGCGACGCAGGAGGATCCAATCCTGACGCTCCGCTTCGCCGCCATTGATCGTCACGTTTATGCGTACGGTTTTTTGTGGCCCGGCTTTTTTGAACGCTGTCATCAGGTCGCTGTCTTCTAGTGCAAAGGCGGCGAGTAACTTTCCGTCGAGACATCGGAATCCGACTTCGCGGCCGTGTTCGCTCGTGGTGATCAAGGCGGATCCCCAAGGCTCGCCTTTGTCATTCGTTAGGTCCGACACGACCCAGGACTGGTTTGCGCCTGTTGTTTCTTCTGCGCTCTCGTTATTGGCGCCCTCGTTACTGGCGTCGTCGTCAGCGATGGCGGTCGCTGACGTCACGGCGAACGCGCCGGCGATAATCCCAATATATGAGGCATTCATATCAGCAAGGTCCCCGAAATTTGCTTTCACCCCAAAGTATTGGGAACACAACCTGAATTGGCAATATAGCCGGAACCCGCCTGCCGCGAAACCGCACCGGTTGGTCGCAATTCCTCCACAGTCGCGCCGGGCACCGCGCCGGGCATCGCGCCGCATCACGCAAAGCGCCATTTTACAGGCGATTGATCGAATTGTGGGGCGCCATTCAACGCCATGGCGGCAGGCCGAGTGCGTGCGGGTGAGTTGTGCATTTCAAGACATGGATCTCCGTTTTGCGAACCGGCGGTATAGTAATTCAGCCGGCGCCCGGTGACGGTAATTCGCTGAAAAGCGACCTTCATTCGCGCGGGCGCGGCGCGCAGGCCGCTCGCTCCCTCAATAGTGAAGTGCATAAGTTTTTCGTTTGGTGCGCGCGACGTACCATTCGCCGACACCGTCCGGGCGCAATTTACTGCATCCGGCCTCTTGAAAGACGCCGGCGCACGCCTAGATCAACAGCAAATGCAACCGCTCAAAAGGGGAGAGTTGAGCATGATAGGGTCTATAACCCTGCTCGCCATTATCATTGTCGCAATCGTCACTTTGTACGGCTATTTCAGCATGCCGGACCGGTAGGCGCGCGCGCAAATTTCCTATCGCAACGGCGCCGCCAGGCGTTTGGTCCATAAATGGTCAAAGGCAACGCCGGCCTCGACGCCCGACTGCCACTTCACTTCCGCCACGACAAATCCCTTGAACGCCGGTGAGTCGAGCAGGATGCTGGATTCGATAAAATGCGGCCGGGCAAAGCGCAGGCGCAGACCGTCTTCGGACATATCGACAATCGTTGCCGGCGTGTCCTCGTCCGCCTCACAGATAACCAGCGCCGGAAAATCGACGACGACGCGCGCGCGTGAACGGCTGTCAAACTCGTCGAGGGCCCGCGCGATTTCCGCCGGCTTACGCGCCGGCGCCGCGATGCGCTCCAAGCGCGCTGTCGCGCGCGCCTGTAGTTCCGCGAATTTGGCCTCTTCCTCACGCTGACCCGTCTTGCGCATCAGTTGTGGCATTGAAAATCTCCCCTGCGGTGCGGTCGGTGTCCTGCAAGGGCTGACTTTGCGCGATTGCAGTTTCGAAAGGCTGAAACTGGCCCTAAAAATCGTCCGGGTGTTGCGGCCCGGTGATTGCAATGTCGCGCTCGCAAGGCAAAATTATTACCAGTGTGTAATGGGGGCGTTTCATGGCTGCACAGTTCAGTAAAATCTTTGGCGCTGAGGGCGAGGCCCGAGAAGGCGAAACGCAGGCAGAGAGCCCGGCTCCCGCGAATTCAGCGGCTTTGCCGGCCTCAAATGACGCCGGCGCGGAGCAGGCGTCCCAGTTTGAGACATTCCTTGGCGCGGGCAGCAGCGTCGAAGGCCGGCTCGTCTGTAAAGGGCGCACGCGGCTTAGCGGATCGGTTAAGGGGGAGATCACCGGAGACGGCGTGATCGCCATTGATGACGGTGCGGTCATCACGGCGGACGTTAATGTGCGCGAGGCCGCTATTGGCGGCCGCGTTATCGGCAACGTCAACGCTGTCTCACGGGTGACCCTGCATTCAACGGCGCTAATCGACGGCGATATCAAAACGCCGAGCCTTTCCATCGCTGAGGGGGCCCAGATCATGGGCCGGATTGAAGTGAAACCGGGCGCCGGCGAGCAGAGCCAGCGGGCAAAGCCGGAGGCATCGTCCGTCCCTGAGCGCAAGCCCGAACCGGTCTCCGGCGGTAAAGCCTAAGCGCGGCGGTTCCCCGGACGCCATTTCCCTTTCGCGTTTTGTCGCAAAAGTCCGTCCGCCGGTCGCAACGCGCGCGTTTGTGATCGCCTGCGCCCTTTAAACCGGGCGGATAGCGCCTTATTTCGGCCTCAATCAAAGCGCGGCGCAGAAGCGCCGCCAATAACAATAATTGAGTGATCGAAAGAAAAGGAATTTCGCCATGGGCGCTGTAGAAATGGTGCTTGTCGCCTTCTTGGGATTTAATATTGCCATCGCTGCGGCGGGCGTCGCTTTTTTTGGCAAGCGCGGCGGCGCATAAACGACAACGACCACAGCGATCACCCGACGGCGCAGGCTTCAAAACCCTTTTTCACCCGCTCGGCAATGTCCCAGGCATCCTCCATGGAAACGCCGCGTTCCTCGAACCAGACATAAAAATCCTGGTCGATCGCGGTGTAGTCGGCGATGTACATTTTGTGCACCTCGGCGAACTCGGCGGGAATGTCGACATTCTGCGCATAACAGGCCGCGCGGGCGGCGTCCGCCTCGCCAATGGCCGATACGCCGGATTCTTTCTTGAACCCTGCCAGCAACGCCTCGGCGACGGCGCGGTCGTCAGCGGAAAGTTCTGCCGCCGCCAGTACGGGCGATGCGGCGTCCGGTTCGCTGTTGCCGCCGCCACAGGCGGCGAGGGCAAGCGCGCCGAGAGCGATTTGCGCTGTTTTCGATAGGCGGAATAATTCGCTGAGACGGCGGTTCATGGACGCTTCCTTTGTTCCCTGTGCGTTGAGTATAAGCCCGAATCTTCGGCTCCTGTGAAGCCCGCCGCCGTCGCCCGGCGTCTTTAAAAGGCGCCGAAAGGGTCGCATTTTTGCCCAGTGGGCGGGCGACTCATGGCAAAGGCGCGGGGTGGCCTCTTGGGAGAGAGAATTGTGGGCCTTGTGGAAATCTTGCGGATTGTCTTCATCGCGACCAACGCTGTTATCAGCGCGGCGGCGTTCATGCGCCTTCGCGGCCGGCGGTAGGGGGCGCTTACGGCGGGGATTTTTCTCTTGCTGGATTCCGGCTTTCGCCGGAAAGGACGGGGTGTGATGGTTTTGTGCACCTCGCCACCCCCGTATCCCCGGCGCAAGCCGGGCTCTAGTAAGATCGACCTGAGTCTCAGGGACTGCAACTGCGCCGTCCGGTTAGTAACAATTAAACCGAATTATATCCGAGTATTATTTACAGCTGCAAATTTGGCTTTTTTTAAAAAGTAAATTGTCTGCCACGGGAATGATCGCGGCGAT
>CAMYNO010000130.1 GCA_947259815.1 uncultured Parvularculaceae bacterium | reverse complement strand
GCGTCGTCTTCGCCGTCTTCCATTTCATCGACCGCGTCTTCGTCCCACTCATTGATCTTGGTGATGAAACAGCGATTGACGAAACCTCCGCCGCTTTCAACCAGCAAGACATCGCCGCGGGTTATGCATCCGCCGGCGGGACGGTTTTCGATACCGATGGTTTGGGTGAACCGAAAATCGGAATTGCTGCAGGCGCCAGAATACTGAACGCGGTAGCGGTCATTCACGCCTTCGCGCAGCACAATCGCCTTGGCGTCGCCGTCAATGGTTTGCCACCCGCTGATGCTTCGCGGAAAGCAAATGCGATCGACTTCGGGCCCGATACGCGGATCGGCCTTGGCAAGGGCTGCCGGCTCGCCATCAGCCGGCGCAGTTGCCGGTTGTCCCGCTTGCTGTGTTGTACAAGCCGCTGCCCCAAGAGCCGCTGCTGCGGCGAACAAAAATGCTTTTGTCGTCATTTCCCGTCTCCGTTTCACGCCCCGCCCACGATCAGGTATTTTCCCAGATTTCCACATGGCGGGTGAATTGTGAACACGGGAATGGCGGCGGCGGTTCACAAGAACGATATAAAGAAATCTTTATATGTCACTTGGCAGGGGACAGCAGCACTGATATAGGCGGGCGAAAATTCCGACCGCTCATGAAATAAGAGGACAGCCGCCATGACCGCGCCCGCACACCACGATTACAACGTAAAAGACATAGGCTTGGCCGATTTCGGCCGACGCGAGATCGAGATCGCCGAGACGGAAATGCCCGGCCTGATGGCGACACGCGAAGAATTCGGCGCGAGCCAGCCGCTGAAAGGCGCCCGCATCGCCGGCTCGCTGCATATGACGATCCAGACCGCCGTGCTGATCGAGACGCTGCAGGCGCTGGGCGCGGATGTCCGCTGGGCCTCGTGCAACATCTATTCGACCCAGGACCACGCCGCCGCTGCGATTGCCGCCGCCGGCACGCCGGTCTTTGCCTTCAAGGGTGAAAGCCTGGAGGAATATTGGGATCTCGCTGACAAGATTTTCGAATGGCCGAACGGCGAAACCGCGAACATGATCCTCGACGATGGCGGCGATGCAACGCTGCTCATTCTCCTCGGCGCCGATGCGGAGAAAGATCCGTCCATTCTGGAAAATCCGTCCAATGAAGAAGAGACCGCGCTGTTCGATACGATCAAGCGCCGCCTCGCCAAACAGCCGGATTGGTATTCGAAAGTCAAAGCCAACATTCAGGGCGTCACCGAGGAAACGACTACCGGCGTCCTGCGGCTGTACCAGCGCCAGAAAAAGGGAACGCTTCCCTTCCCGGCGATCAATGTGAATGACTCGGTGACGAAATCGAAATTCGACAATAAATACGGTTGTAAGGAATCGCTCGTCGACGGCATCCGTCGCGGTACGGATGTTATGATGGCCGGCAAGGTCGCCCTCGTCGCCGGTTACGGGGATGTGGGCAAGGGCTCGGCCGCGAGCCTTCAAGGCGCCGGCGCGCGCGTCATGGTCACGGAGGTCGATCCGATCTGTGCGCTACAGGCGGCGATGGACGGTTTTGAAGTCATCACCATGGACGAAGGCGTGTCGCGGGCGGACATTGTCATTACCGCGACCGGCAACAAGGACGTCCTCACCGTCGATCACATGCGCAAGCTGAAGGATATGGCCATCGTCGGCAATATCGGCCATTTCGACAATGAAATTCAGGTCGAGGGCCTCAAAAACTTTAAATGGGCGAACGTCAAGGATCAGGTGGACATGATTACGTTCCCTGAGGGCAATCGCATGTTGCTGCTCTCCCAGGGACGCTTGCTCAATCTTGGCAACGCCACCGGCCACCCGTCTTTCGTCATGTCCGCGTCATTCACCAACCAGACGCTGGCGCAAATCGAATTGTGGACCCGCGGCGATCAGTACAAGAACGAAGTTTATGTACTGCCGAAACATCTCGACGAGAAAGTCGCCGCGCTTCACCTCTCCAAGGTCGGCGCACATCTTTCCAAACTTTCCGAAGAACAAGCCGATTATATCGGCGTTGATGTGAATGGCCCGTTCAAGACCGACCATTACCGCTACTAATCATCCTCAAAAAGTCAGAGCGCGGCGCAATTTCTCTTGCGCCGCGTTTTTATTTGCATCATAATGCGACATATGTAGCATTGCTGGCGGCGGCGGGTTTCGCTGGCCGTTTTGCATATGATCCGTCCACAGATGATTTCTGCGAATGGCGAGCCGATGCGCGCGCCGGAACAGGAATGCGCGCCCAAAAGTAAAGGAGCGCATATGACGATGTTACGCTGGATTACTGGAATGCCTGTCGCCGCAATGGTCACCGCCCTGTTATTTTTATTTATGGCGTCAATGGTCAGTCAACCAATGGGCGGTTTGCCGCCGTCAAAACCAATAGTCGAAATCAAGATTACGGCGGAGGTGATTGATTCTCCGGCGCCTGCCCCAAGACCGCTCCCGCCGATGACAGAAAAGCAGCCGCCAGTTGAAATCGAGCCGGCGCCGTCCGGCGGCAAGCCGGTCATTCAGGTGAACCCGCCGGAATTGTTGCCAACGGATACCGGACTGGTAGGCGATGGAGCCGTTGTCGTCGCACCGCTCATTCGCATTGCGCCAGCCTATCCGGAAAGGTGTCGCGCGCGCGGCGCAGAAGGCACGGTGCTCGTGCAGTTCGATGTCGCTTCCGATGGATCGGTAATCAATGCACGCATCATCGAATCGTCGGATTCTTGTTTCGACAGGGTTGTTCTGAAGACAATCGCCGGCTGGAAATACCCACCGGATTTACGCGGCGGTCAGGCTGTGGCGCGATACGGCCTTGTTGAGCGCTTCAGCTTCCAGATCAGCGAAGAATGAAGCACCGTAACCTGTTGAAAACTTCATCGGCGCGGCAGGCGATTCCTCGTGATTGGCCCTAGCGAGTCGCATCCAAACAAGTACATATTGCGCTTTGTTGCTTATGGCGCACTAAATCTGGGCGAATCCCCCTAGATTCCAGTTTCGTGCGCCGGTTGGGGGTTGGCGAGGTGAAGCGCAATATGCGGCGATTGATCAACGTTTTAGCGTTTGCTTTCGCGGTCTTCCTGACCGCCGGCGCTGCGCGTGCGCAGGATGGCGCGGACGCCGCTGGTTTCACCATTGATCCGCTGATCGCCGCCGCCATGGGGGCCGTCGCCCTCGCCTGCGCCGCCATGCTCTGGGCCTATCGGGTGTCCGCGACGACCCGCAATCAATCGCTGCACTGGTCGAGCCGCCTGGCGGAAATGGAAGCGCGGCTGGAAAAAGCGGACGCGGTCCTGTCTGCGCATCCGGGCCTCGTGCTCGTCTGGGAAGACGATAATGATGCGGTTGAAGCGGGCTGGGGCAATCCGAAAATTCTGGGCGGCCCGGCCGCCCTCGCCTCGCTATTGTCTTTCTCCAAGGATGACGACCAGAAACCCAAATCGCCGGTCGACACACTGTTAAATTCACTCGGCCATCTGCCCGTTGAGGAAGACGACGAGAGCCCTGAAACCAGCCTTCGCGAAAAGATTGCGAACTTGCGCGGTCACGGCGTCGCCTTTTCCGGCGCAGTCATCACTCCCGACGGGCGCTCCATAGAAATTGACGGGCGCGTCGCCGGCGGACAGGTGGCGCTGTGGATGACCGACCCGGCTGTCCGCATGGCGGAAGACGGCGCCATTGTCGGCACGATCCGTGAGCGGGCAACTGACTTACACGGCGCACACGCCCTGCTTGAACGCGCGCCGGCGCCAGCCTGGCGACGCAATAGCGACCTCGCCCTCGTCTGGGTCAACCACGCCTATGTAGAAGCCGTGGAAGCGGCAAGCGCTGCTGACGTGGTGCGCCAGCAAATCGAACTCGACACCGCTGTGCGTTCGCTTGCGGGCGAAGCGTCGAAAGCGCGCAAAACTGTCGAAGGGAGCGTTGTCGTTAATTCGAAAGGCGAACGCCGCGTCTTTCGTGTCGTTGAAACGCCTTTGCACGCATCCGGCGACGCCGCGCTTGGCGGACTGGCGATCGACGCTACCGATCTCGACAAGGCGCGGTCCGATTTAAAACAGCATATCGAAGCGAACCAGCGCACGCTCGACCAGATTCCCACCGCCGTTGCAATCTTCGGCGCGGGCCAGAACCTTGTTTATAACAACCGGGCGTTTCAGGAACTTTGGGGCCTTGAAGACGCCGCTCTGTCGGGCCGCACCTATCACGGCGAAATCCTGGACGATCTGAGGTTTGCCGGCAAGCTGCCGGAACCGGCCGATTACGATTCATGGAAGCAGGCGCAGCTTTCTCTCTATACGGAAGATGTTGGCCCTTCCGCGCGCGAGGGCGGCGCCCCGGATGAAATCTGGCACCTGCCCGACGGTCGCGCCATACGCCTGTCGAAGGAACGACACCCCCTTGGCGGCGTAGTCGTCGCCTTTGACGACATTACCGAGACGATAGCGCTTGAAGCCCGGTTCAACACGCAATTGAACGTCCAGAAGGCAACCCTTAACAACCTTTCCGAAGCGCTGGCGGTTTTCAGCGCCGACGGAACGCTGCGCCTTCACAATAAGGCGTTTGAAGATCTCTGGCGCATGGCGCCGCAACGGCTCGCAGCGCATCCGCATATCGACGATGTCACCAGTCATTTTCTGGCGAAAACCGCGAACGGAACTGATGCTGTTGCGGCGATCAAACGGGCGGCGACGTCGAAATCTCCGGAAGACCGTCAGTCCGTTGCCGGCGTTGAAATCTCCTTGCGCGACGGGCGTGCGGTCGCGCTTGGCATCGAACCCTTGCCCGACGGCGCAACGCTGGTTCACTTCCAGGATATTACCGACACCAAGGAACGCGAGAAGGAACTGAAGGAACGCAACGCCATTCTCGAGCAGGCCGACAGGCTGAAGTCGAAATTTGTCGATCACGTTTCCTATCAATTACGCACGCCGCTCTCCGCGATCATCGGATTTTCGGAAATGCTCGACGGCCAGATGTTCGGCCTACTGAATGATCGCCAGAAAGATTACGTCGCCAGCGTGCTGTCGGCGTCTTATCATCTGCGCGACCTCATCAATGATATTATCGACCTTGCGGCAATTGACGCCGGCAAACTCGAACTTGACCGCAACCCCACCGATGTTCGTGCGCTGCTTGAAAGCGCAGCGACGTTTTCCGCGCTCAAGGCCGAGGACACGCAAGTTGCGCTAAAAGTAGATTGCGCGAAGGACATCGGCGACGCGGCCCTCGACGAGCGCCGTGTGAAACAGATGCTGTTCAACCTGCTCTCGAACGCATTTGCCTACACCGGGGCCGGCGGATCGGTCATTGTCGGCGCGGCACGGGAAAACGGCGTCATCAAGATCTGGGTTGAAGACACAGGCCGGGGCGTCTCGCATGAGGACCAGGCAAAAGTCTTCGACGCCTTTGAAAGCCGCGGCCCAAGCGCCGGCGCCGGCCTTGGCCTGTCTCTTGTGGACCGTTTCGCACGATTGCATGGCGGATGGACAAGGCTGGATTCCGGGGAAGGACAAGGCGCGCGCGTGACCTGTTACCTGCCGGAATCGAGCCCGACTGCAGCAACGACGGACCTGCCCGGAGAACCCCCGGAGAGCCCTGATGCGGCGGCAAAGCAACTGAATAAGCCGGGGAAAGGCCGCACAACCCGGCGCCGCGCGCGTGCAACCGCCCATGCCGCCGAGTAACAGCAACGGTTTTTCGGCCCCTTTTGGGTAATTCGCCACTTTTGCGCCGAGATTTCCCGCGATAAGACGGGATCATGAATTTCCTTATCCCGTTGATATTGGCGCTCGCGCCCGCACAAGCATCCGATCGTTATCTCGATTGCCTTTTCCTTATTGAGGAAGACGTCGAAACCGGGCGGCGCGCTGCGCAGATCTGGGCGGATGAAGGCGGCGGCATAAGCGCCCAGCATTGTCTGGCGATAGCGGACATTGCCGCTGGCTTTTCAAAGCTTGGGGCCGCGCGCCTTGAGTCGATTGCAGAGCGAACAGACGCCGGCGACGGATTGGCGCGCGCGCGCCTATACGCACAGGCCATCGACGCCTGGCTTGAGGCAGGCGAGATCATACAGGCCGAGGAGGCCCTCGCCGCGGCACGCGAACGCGCGCCTGACGAGCCTGAACTGCAACTCGCGGCGGCAAAAATCAGCGCCGCCAAGGAAGACTGGCACACCGTCATCGCAGCGGTCACCGCGGCTGAAGAATCCAATATCGGTTCTGCCGAAGCGTTCGTTTTTCGCGGGCGCGCGCATCTGGCGGTGGGTAATGCAGAGCAGGCCGCAATCGACGTCGTCAAGGCGCTGACCCTTGAGCCGACGAATATCGACGCGCTGACATTACGCGGCGACGTTCAGCGCGCGGGCGTGACGATAGACGTTTCCCTTCGCGAATAGCACTGTTGATCGAATGTGATCGGTTTCACGTCAGTGTGATGGCGTGAGGCGGCGACAAACCCCAACCTTATTTATAGTCTGGGCGTGCTGACCGTCACCATGTCAGCGGCATTGATTTAACGATTGCCAGAAAACAGGCGAAGTGTTTGGTCCCCCATTGCGCTTTGTCTGACGCGCGCTCCCATGCGCGCGAGGGGACCGCCGAATTCGCCCGCAAGGTTTCGGCGGTCCCTTATAAAATGGTAACGCACCGTGTTGCCGGTAAGGCTGTTAACCTTTGATTAAGGAATGGCCCCTCACATCTTGCTAGAGCGTTTTGAAGGAAAAGTGGC
>CAMYNO010000129.1 GCA_947259815.1 uncultured Parvularculaceae bacterium | reverse complement strand
TATCGGAGTTGACGAAACTCGTTGAGGCCCGTGATTTTCCGACCGATCTTGTCACGCTTGAATGCCCGATGCCGCCGGTCGATTCCGATCTGGAGGGCATGCTTGACAGCTTCGCTCGCCTGCGCAAAACCGGAACGCGGCTGGCGATCGAGGTGCGCGGGCGCGCCAGCGAGTTTCTTCAGCAGGTCGAGCCTTTTCCGTTCGATGAAATAAAGACAGGCGGCTCGTCGATTCTGCGATTTGCGCGCACCGTGCGCGGTCCGGGTCTGAGCGCAATCTCGGACCTGCTCGATATCGCGAAACGGGCTAACGCTGTCACAACGGCGGTGGGAGTCGAGGATCAGGCGTCGCTTTCCGCGCTAAAGGATCTCGGATTCACCGCCGCCCAGGGATCGCATCTGGGAAAGGTCGGTGCGCTCGGCGAATTCCGCCCGAACCAGGTAAATCATGTGCGCGAGCTATTGGAGCTGCCGCCGCTCAATGGCGACGAGCTCACGGCCCTGTTCCGCACCGCCGCCCCCAGAGTCGGTGAAAAAGAAGAGACCGCTCAAGCGACGCCGGCGCCGGAAACGCAGCCCCCCACCCTTGATAGTACAGACGCCCCAGCGCAAGCCGCACCGGATGAAGACGCAGAGAAAACAGCATTGCGCGAGCGTGCGCGCAAAAAAGCGAAAGCAATCGCTCTCGCCAAGCGCGCCAAGGCCCGTGACGCACGCAAAGCCGCGGCCATCAAGCGGGCGAAAGCCAAAGTCGCTCTGGCCAAACAGGACGGCGACACTCCTGTCGACGAAGTGGAAGAAGTGGAAACCGCCAGCGCCGCCCCGCACGCCTTGCAGGACCGTATTGCGCAGGAATTTTCCGATTCGGCACATGCCGAGCCAGAGACCGCCGCGACAGCCGCTATCGCATCCGACCAGACAGGCGCTGAAGGCAGTCCGCAACTGGACTTCGAAACGGAGGCGGAAGAGACTGTCGCCGCGCCCTTAATGGCAGGCGCAGGCGGCGGCGCGGGGGGATTAGGTGCAATGAAAATGAAATTGCCGGTTGGCCCTGCCCGCGTTTATTTCCGTCCGGGTTTCAGCGTTCAAAGCAATTCGACATCGGTGGGCGGGGCGCCAACCGATGCAGCTTCGCCCGATCAGGCACCTGCCCCGGCGCCGTCCTCGAATCCAACACCGGCCGATATCGCGTTTGAAGAGGAACCGGAGTCACCAACTGCGATTGTAGCGGAGCCTGACGCGCCCCATTCAGACGCACTCGAACAGTCATCTCAACCAGCAGACGAAGAGATCACTCAAACCGAAGAGGCCGCGCCGAGACGTCGACGCAATTCCAAGAACTTCCTCACGCGGAAATATAAAGTCGTGCCGACGCATTTTTGGCCAAAGCCATGGACACGCGCATTGCGCCGCCGGCCTGTCGAGGAAGAAACCGCCGCTGAGGCTTAGCCGCTGAAATAGGCGTTGTAGCGTTGCTGAAAATCATCGGCTGAGTTTGTCAGCTCATCGGAGACAATCGACAAAAACATGTCTTTGCGCGGCCCCGGCGCCATACGCTCGCCCAGCTGTGCATTCAAAGCGCGCAAACTATCGCGATCGCCAATGCGCATGTAAGCGGATGCGGCGAGAACAGCCGCGTCCGCTTGCTGCGCCGACAACACTCCTTCGCCGAGCCCCGCAGCTGCGCCAAACGCCGCGCCAGCATCGCCAAAGTCTCCGCGCGCGGACAGAATGCGACCACTCATCGAAAGCGATGGAAAATCCTCACGCCCGGATACGAGCCGCAAGGCGCGATCAATATCGCCGGTTTTCTCATAGGCCGATGCTTCGAGGAATGCCCGCCGTGCGACCACTTCTTCCGGCAGCCCTGCCCGCAACGTGTTCTCCAGCGCATTGATCGCTGACGCCGGTTCCTCAAGAGCGAGATAGATTTCGGCAAGCTCCGCCGCGACGTTTGATCGTTCTTCGCCGCGCAAACGATTGAACACCTGGTGGCGCAACAACTCCGACGCCTCGCGCAGCAGGTCCAGATTAACGAGCGTTCGCACCGCGGAGCGAATGAGCGTGTCGCCCTCCTCTCCCGGTGGCGCAAGATCTATATTCTCGTAAAATATCCTGGCCGCATCGCGCGGAGATATACGGTCATGACTTAGTATCGCTGGCAGCGCCGCCTGCATTTTCTTCCGTTCGGTCTGCGCTGCATCGGATTGCGGAAATCGAACAAATAGCTGGCGACGAGATTGCGCCGCGCCAACCAGATCGCGCGATGCTTCGTGCAACGCAATCTCAAGCTCAAGACGTTCGCGTTCCGCCGCGCCCCCCGACCAGCGCATGGCAAGCAGCGCCAGCTTTTCCAGCGCTTCGGTCTTCGTCATCTCGCCCGACGCTACGTTTAACCGAAGCCAGTCACTCTCGGCGCGCATCGCCGTCGATTGGTCATTGGACTGAGTAAGCACGCGCAGAAGATCATTGGCTGCAGCCTTAGCGCCCTTAGCGTATAGCATCCGCGCTTCCAGCAGCCGGCGTTCATCACGCCATTCGTCTAGCTCCAACCGGTTATCAAGATGCGCCAACGCCTCGCTGGCTGCAGCCGTGTCATTCAGAAAAAGCGCCACTTCGGCCTGCACCAGATAGTAATCCACCGGCTGCCCATCCACAGACGCCCTCGCGCTATTACTCGAAAGCAAGTCGTTGGCGGCAAGTTCAAATGCTCCAAGCTTTGCCAGCGCCATACCGCGCCAGACGGATGCATCAGCATAGTCGTTCAAGGTCGCTTGCGAAAATAGTGCGGCCGCATCACTCCATCGGCCCATCTTATACGATGCAATCCCTTCAAGAAACGCAAGCGCCGGCGCACGATCTTCCCCATCAAGTTTGCGCATGACCGCAATTGCTTCCGGGTATAGCCCCGATGCGCAATAGAATTCAGCGAGGTTCAGGATGGCATTTTGATCGTCGGCAGACGCTGCTTTCAGAAGTAAGGCTTCCTCTACGGAGGAAAAGCCGTCTTTTCGCGCCTTGGCCCGCCACGCCTCAAACGCGCTGTCGAAATTTTTGGGGGATCTTGCAACGGGCGCAGCGTTTTCTAGCTCAGCAGCAGCAACATCCTTCGATACTTCTGCAAAAACCGGCGCTGCGCCGTGCGCGACAAGTGACAAGACCAGAGCGACAGAGCACAAATATCGGCGCTTAACGCACATTACTGTGCAACTTCCTGCAGGGTAACCGGCGCCTGCCCACGCTCCGCCATCATAACGGTCAACGCCCGCGCCTTTACCGGTTGCATTTCCGCGAGAACGCCGGCGAGCGCCTGCGTTCGCATTTGCGACGCCACAGAAAGCAAAATTGTTGCGTCAAGATCGTTGAAGATTGCCGCCGCCTCGCGCGGTTTCATGCGTTCATAAGCACTGACCAGCGCTTCAATTTCTTCAGCGGAGGCAGCATCGCGCTCTTCGCGCAGGGCGGCGATTTCCGCACGCTCCTTTTCAAACTCTTCGAATTGTTGCGCCAGCTTCGCCTCTGCGGCGGCGATCACCGATTCGCGCAATTCGAACTCGCGTTCACGTTGTTCAAGCTCTGCCCGCCGCGCCGCAAGTCTTTCCAGAATACGCCGCTCAACTTCCGCCGGGGCGATCTCGGGCGATTCCAGCGGCTCATCGATCGGCAGCCCCGCTGGCGTGACCGATATCGCTGACTGCGCTTCCGCCCCGGAGAAAGCCACAAAGGCGCCAAGCAGTTTCAACCCGGCAACGACCGCGAGGCAGACAATGACCATCGGGATCAATCGTGGTTTGGCACGTTCCGTCATGACGCAAGCCTTCTCGATTTGGCGCCAATAGCGCGCACTTCGCGAACGGCGCCTTCAATGCGGCCAGCGATATGATCGCCGGCATTCACCATCACCGATAATTCGTCAATCAACGCATTTGCCTTTTCGGTCGCCACTGATAATTCGCCGTTCAAAGACGCGCCGGCGCCTTGCATCGCGTTGAGATTTTTTTCTGCGCGCCGCGAGGCTTCGTCAAACCGCTCAATCGTCGCCAGAAGTTCCACCTGGCCTGCCCGCAGACTTTGCAACTTGCGGCCAAGCGCGATGCAGTAGCCGCATGTGGCGAGCATCAATATGCCTATCGTTATTTCTACAAGCATGTTCATTGCTCAAGCGGTTCTTCCGTAATCGCGTCGGCAATTGGCGAGCATCTATCGAGTTGCAGAGCAATGAAATCGCCATTTGCGCCGACCCGTCCGCGTGCGAGGGTTAAATCGCCTGCGCGAATTTCAGCCACATCGCCTTCCGCGGCGCCGAATTCAATCGTGTCACCGCATTTAAGCGCCGCCAGATTGGAAATCGAAACCTCTTTTTCAGCGATAATTGCTTTCAGTTCCACGTTTGCGCTTGATACGCCTGACGCCAGCGCGTCACGCCACGCATCTTCACCGGCATGCGCCTCTGAAATAAACTCGCGGCGCAATACTTTTTGCACGGGCTCAAGCGTTGCATGGGGAAACAGGACCGCGACGCGCCCGCCGCGATCTTCCATGCGTATGCGGAACTTCGCCAAAGCGCAGACACTGGCGTTCTGCGCAATTGCGGCAAACCGTGGCGTCGTTTCGATACGCTCCAGCACGAATGACAGATCGCGCACCGGCGCAAAAGCATCCGCCAGGTCTTCCGCGAGCAGGACCAGCACTTTTTCGACCAAACCAAGCTCGATCTGGGTAAACCCGCGATCTTCAAAATTAAGCAAAGTCCCGCCGCGGCGGCCGCCAAGCAATAGAACGACGATTGACAACACCAGCGGCCCGTCAACGGCGATCAGGCAATAATTGCTCAGCGCATCAGCGCGAAGCACCCCACGGATCGCCGGCGTCGGCATCGAC
>CAMYNO010000128.1 GCA_947259815.1 uncultured Parvularculaceae bacterium | reverse complement strand
TTGAAAAGCCAGCGGCGCAAATTCCTCCGCCCAACCCATTTCCGTGCGGAGAAGGCGTGCGGTTTTTGCGCAATGACATTGGTAGGGGTCTCCGGCGAGAAAATAGCGCTCGGGCAGGCCGTGAAAGGAAATGATAACCCGTTCAGGGCGCCAATCGAGGGCGGCGAGCCGCCGGCGGGCGACAGCCGCCAGAGCCGAGATATAGACCGGGTCGTCGTGGAACGCCGGCGCCGTGCGTATCGCCGGTTGCCATCGCATGTCGGCCAACGCTGTGCTAACCGCGTCCATGACGCTGGCGGTCGTGGTTGCCGAATATTGCGGGTACATCGGAATGATGAGGAGACGCCGAACCCCGGCGTCACATAAAGCATTCATCCGTTCCCGGATCGAGGGATTGCCATAGCGCATTGCCCAATCGACCATTACGCTGTCACTGAGACGTGCATTCAGCCCGTCCGCTTGCGCTCGCGTATAATACCGCAAGGGGGATTCATTGCTCTCCGCGCGCCAGATCTTGGCGTAGTTTTTTGCCGTTGCAGCCGGGCGTACATTCAAGATGACGCCGTGCAGGACCGGCAGCCATAAGGCGCGGGGTAAGTCGACAATCCGCCTGTCTGAGAGAAACTCTCGCAGATAGGTGCGCACCGCAGTCGGCGTCGCGGCATCCGGCGTGCCGAGATTGACGATCAGTATTGCGCATTTCTCATCCGGGAGCGGCCGATGGTCCGGTGGAAGAAATCGCACCGTCTGATCCGTTGGCTTATCGTTGTCCATGGGGCCGACCTTTACGCTGCGCTTAGCGCACAGGAAAGTCCGTTATACGGCGGTGCGCGATGGGCGGTTCAGTTACCCGTCTTCGCCTTGCGTAAAATCGTCGGTCACTTTGTCCTTAACGCGATAGCGCACTTCGTCCTGACGGCGGAAACGTCGCCGCGCCCGCGCTGCGTCATCCATGGCGCGATATGCCGGCTTTGCGTTTTCGCCATGTGGCCCACCGGGTTCACGGCGGTCGCGCGCCCGCGCGGCGCGGCGTTCCTTCAGGCGGTAACGGCCACGGGTTTTTTCAACAGGCGGCGCGAAAGCATCGGGCTTGAGCGCGAGCAGGCCGATATCGCCGTCCGCGCCTTTTGCTTCGTTCATATAGTACCAGCCAGCAACGCTGATTCCGACCAGCAAAATGGCGAGAAACTCAAGACTTTCCACGGCTTACCACCCTAACGCAAACGCCGGACCCGCCATGTCGGAGGGCCCGCCAGAATTCTGCAATTAACGCGCCGTTAACTATGCGGTTTTTTCGGCCCAGCTGCGGTGTTCTTTATCAAGCTCGTAGGCGGCAAGAGACGCCAGGGTGACAATATCGCCAACGCCTGCGCCGACTTGAGCAATCTGAACCGGTTTCTCCATGCCGATGAGCACCGGCCCGAGGACCATGGCGCCGCCAACCTCGCCAAGGAGCTTCGTTGATATCGCCGCTGAATGAACGCCCGGCGTGATCAGCACATTGGCTTCGCCCTTGAGGCGCGAGAACGGATAGAGTTTTCTAAGCGGCTCGTTCAACGCCATGCGCGGCGTCATCTCGCCCTCATATTCGAAATCCACGTCGCTGCGACGATCAAGGATTTCGACGGCGCCGGCGACACGGCGAGAATGCGACGTATCCGGATTGCCGAAGTTCGAATACGAGACAAACGCAACCTTCGGAGGGAAGCCAAGATGGCGGGCCGCATGAGCGACCTGAACGGCGATTTCTGCAAGATCCTCTGAGTTTGGCAGTTCCGTTACATTGGTGTCGGCGACGAACAATGTGCGGTTTTTCGTCAGTATAATGGAAAGGCCGATCATGCGCTCGCCCGGGCGCGCATCCAGGGCAAGGCGGACATTGTTCAAAACAACGTCATAGTTTCGCGTGATGCCAGTGACCATGCCGTCGGCGTGCCCGTGAGCAAGCATGCAGGCGGCGTAAACGTTACGGTCCTGATTGACGAGCCGTTGGGCGTCACGGCGGAGGTAGCCTTTGCGCTGCAGTCTCTTGTAAAGGTAGTCTGTATAGAGAGAGTTATGCGGTGCGGTGCGCGAGTGGTAGCTTTCAAACTTCGTGTTTACCGGCAGGCCAGCATCCGCAAGGGCGTTTGCGATCATTTCCTCGCGGCCGATCAAGACCGGCGTACCCAGCCCTTCCTGCTGGAACGTGTACGCGGCGCGCACAACAGCTTCTTCCTCGCCCTCGGTGAATACGATGCGCTTTGGCGTCTCATGGGCTCGCAGGGAAGAGTTGATTTTCTGCAAAAACGACGCCGAAGGATCGAGGCGTGCGGCCAAGGTCTGTTTGTAGGCGAACAGATCTTCAATGGGCTTGCGCGCAACGCCGGTTGCGGCGGCCGCTTTTGCGACAGCTGGCGGGATTTCCGAAATCAGGCGTGGATCGAACGGGGTCGGAATAATGTAACCGGGGCCGTATTTCAGGCGTTTCCCATAGGCGGCGGCGACTTCGTCCGGCACGTCTTCTCGTGCGAGTTTCGCTAGCGCCTCAGCGCAGGCAATCTTCATTTCTTCGTTGATCGTGCGCGCCCGTGCATCGAGGGCGCCGCGAAAGATATAGGGAAAGCCGAGAACGTTATTGACCTGATTTGGATAGTCGGAGCGCCCGGTGGCGATGATTGCGTCATCGCGCACTGATTCAATTTCTTCCGGCAGGATTTCAGGCGTCGGATTCGCCATGACAAAAATGATCGGATTTTTCGCCATGGACTTGATCATGTCCTTGGTGACGGCGCCGCCGACCGAAAGGCCAAGGCACACATCGGCGCCGTCCATGGCTTCGGCGAGCGTGCGTTTGTCTGTATCGACGGCATGGGCCGAGCGCCACTGGTCCATGCGTTCCGTGCGGCCTTTAAAAAGAACCCCTTGCGAATCGCACACAAGCGCGTTTTCGTGCGGAAGCCCCATGGCCTTGATCAATCCGATCACGGAGAGAGCGGAGGAGCCGGCCCCGGACACCGCGACCTTGATATCCTTGATCGATTTTCCGGTGATATCGAGGGCGTTAAGAATGCCCGCCGCGGCGATAATGGCTGTGCCGTGCTGGTCGTCATGGAACACGGGGATGTCCATGATTTCCTTCAGGCGTTGCTCGATTTCAAAACTTTCCGGCGCCGCGATGTCTTCAAGGTTGATGCCGCCGAAGGCCGGACCCAGATATTTTACCGCGTTGACGAATTCATCCGGGTCTTTGGTGTCGACTTCAATGTCGATGGAATCGATGTCGGCAAAGCGCTTGAAGAGGACCGATTTGCCTTCCATGACCGGTTTCGACGCCAGCGCCCCGAGATCGCCGAGACCCAGAATGGCGGTGCCGTTGGAAATGACGGCGACCATATTGCCTTTGGACGTGTAGTCATAAGCGCAATCAGGGTCTTCCGCGATCGCCTTGACCGGGACGGCGACGCCGGGACTATAGGCAAGCGACAGGTGCCGCTGGGTGACCATGGGCTTGGTCGCGTTGATTTCGATCTTGCCGGGCTTACCGCGCCTGTGAAAATCCAGGGCCTCTTCGTCTGAAACCTTGATTGTGTCGTCGTCCATAAAGGCGCACCACCGATGTTATTTTGGATGTAAGCGGCTTAAACAAGTCTTGTGCGGGGCACAATGTCCAGCCGGGCGCCGGGCGTCACAAAGTCAATAAGACGCGTGCATTGCGCACGGGCCGCCGAATGCCTAGGTGTGCGTCACAAACCATGTGAGTTGAGAAATGTTCATCCAGACCGAAGACACCCCCAATCCGCAATCCATGAAATTTGTGCCAGGGCGGCCGGTGCTCGGCGCCGGGGAGCTGGGCATTGATTTCCCGACCATGGAAACGGCGGCGGCGGGCTCGCCGCTTGCGGCGCTGTTATTCGAAACGGACGGGGTCATGGGGGTCTATCTCGGCGCGGATTTCATAACGGTAACAAAGGCCGAAGCGGTCGAGTGGGTGCATGTGAAGCCGGCGATCCTTGGCGCGATCGCGGATTTCTTCACCGCCGGCCTGCCGGTCCTGACGGAAGGCGCAGCCCAGCCCTCAGCGGCGGCGACGTCGCTTGATGATTATGAAGGCGAGGACCGCGAAGTCGTCGAGCAGATCATTGAACTCATCGAAACGCGGGTGCGCCCGGCGGTGGCCGCCGATGGCGGCGATATTGTTTTCAAACATTTCGAACCGCGCACGGGCGTTGTCTTTCTTTCGATGCAGGGCGCCTGCGCCGGGTGTCCATCTTCCACCATGACCTTGAAGTCGGGTATTGAAAATATGCTGAAGCACTATGTGCCGGAAGTGGCAAAAGTCGAAGCCGCGGTTTGAGGGTGGTTGGTTTTAGCGAGCGTGCTCAGCTGTGTTAGCTATGCGCCGCATACAGATAGATTAGCTTAAGGAGGCATCAAATGTCCGATAATGTTTACTCAGTCAGCAAGGTCGTTGGCACGTCGGGGAAATCCATCGAAGCTGCAATCGAAAATGCGATTGAAACGACGTCGAAGTCGGTCAAGAATCTTGACTGGTTTGAAGTCGTTTCAACCCGTGGTTATCTCGATGGCGGCAAGGTGAAATACTACCAGGTTACGCTCGAAATCGGTTTCCGTTACGAAAAATAGGCTGCATTCATGTCCGACAGAATTATCAACGATCAGGCGCTTGATATTATTTTCCGCGAGGCGCGCACGCGGAATGGCTGGGAAGATCGCGAGGTTACCCGCCCGTTGATGCAGGCGGTGTACGATCTGATGAAATGGGGTCCAACCTCGGCGAATTGCAGCCCGGTGCGGCTTGTCTTTGTCGCAACCGATGAAGGCAAAGCGCGATTAAAGCCGCATCTGGCCGAGGGCAATCTGGAAAAGACCATGACAGCGCCCTGTTGCGTCATCATTGCCCACGACATGGCGTTTCACGAGCATTTGCCAAAGCTCTTTCCGCATACGGACGCAAAGAGCTGGTTTGATGGAAATGATGCGCTGATTGAGGAAACTGCATTTCGTAATAGCAGCCTTCAGGGCGCTTATTTCATGATCGCAGCGCGTGCGCTGGGACTGGATTGCGGTCCGATGTCCGGATTCGATAAGGACGGCGTCGACAAGGAATTTTTCGCCGATACGACCTATCGATCCAATTTCCTGTGCAATATC
>CAMYNO010000127.1 GCA_947259815.1 uncultured Parvularculaceae bacterium | reverse complement strand
GTTTATTGCGACAACCTTTCTCGACCGCTTTTCGGCCAAGGCGCGTATTCGCCATGGGTTGAAAACCGGACACCGGGGAACGGTCATCGACGGCACGGTGACAACGCTGATCTTCCGCACGGACGCTTTTTCGCTCGCAACCTCCGGCCAGGCCCGCTGGGTCGGCGAGCGCTATGCCGACGCCTATTTCTCTATCACGCCGGAACAGTCAGCCGGATCCCTAGGCTTGTTGCCGGTTTATGACGTCGATGCCGGGATAGAAAGCGTCGGCGGGTCCGTGACCGCCTATATCAATATCGCCGATCGCTGGTCACTTAATCCGTATGCCGAATATCGCTATATATTCAATGATTTTGCCGATACGCCGATTATCGATCAATTCGGCGACCGCAACCAGTTCCGCGTTGGCTTTCACCTGATGCGCGAATTTACATTCAAGCGGAATTAAAAAAAACCGGGCTGATCGCCAGCCCGGTTTCAACCGAAATCGCAGAAGAAATCAGGCCGGCTTGCGGAACAAGAGCGTCATGCGATCGGATTCCCCAATCGCCTCATATTCAGCTTTCAAGGCTTCATCTTCCTGGCTCGTCGCCAGAGTCGGCGGCAGGCGCCAGACGAAATCTTCCTCGGTCGGCTGATCTTTCGGATTGGCGTTAACCTCGCTCGCGGCAACGAATTCAAAGCCCGCGGCCTCGAAGGCGGAGATAATCGACGACTGCTTCACATAGCCATTATCGCCGCTCGCCCATTCGTCGGCATGCCCGTCCGGCGCGCGATGTTGAACGACACCCACATGACCGCCGGGCTTCAAGAGGGTCGTCATATCAGCCAGCGACTTGGTCATGAACCCGCCTTCATCCTCAAGGCGATGAAAATGGTGCAGCGACCGGACCTGCAAGATGACATCGACCGTACCGGCCATCTCTTCTGGAATGTTGCCGAATTGAACACCGCCGACCGCGGCGTCTGTATCGACGTCACGCCATTCCTCGGCATTTGCCGCCCATTCCGCCGGCCAGTTATCCTTAGATCCCGGCTCTGGCGAGTAATCACCAAAGAAAGTCCACATCTCGGGCGAGTAATCCGCGCCGATGACTTTCCCGTCCGGGCCGAGGTAATCGATCAGAATGCCGGCGTACCAGGGATTGCCCGGCAATGTATCGACGACCGTCATCCCCGGCTTAACGCCAAAAAATGTGAGGGTTTCAACCGGATGACGATAGGCAACACGGGCCTGCGCCTCTTCCGGCAGGGCCGCAATGATGCCAGCCAGTTCGTCTTCGAATTCGGCCGACGCATCGACAACATCGTCTGCGATTTCTTCGACGGCAGCCTCTTCAACAACCGCTTCTTCCGCCGCTGTTTCCGATTCCGCCTGTTCGCCGCCGCAGGCGACAAGTGCAAGCGCCGATGCGCTCAGTAGAAATGCTCTCATTATTAAACCCTTTCCCTAATTGGATCTGACGCGCCCAAAACCTGTGTTGGCGGCACTATAGCGCCTTGACGATCTCTTCGCACATTTTCTTGGCGTCGCCGAATAGCATCATCGTGTTGTCGCGGAAAAAGAGTTCGTTCTGCACCCCGGCATAGCCGGAAGCCATTGATCGCTTGACGAAAAGCACCGTTCCGGCGTTTTCAACATCAAGGATCGGCATGCCATAGATCGGAGATTGTTTGTCAGTCTTCGCCGCCGGATTGGTGACGTCATTGGCGCCGATCACGAAGGCGACGTCAGCGGTTCGGAACTCCGAGTTGATATCCTCAAGCTCGAAAACTTCGTCATAAGGCGCCTGCGCTTCAGCCAGAAGGACGTTCATATGGCCGGGCATGCGGCCAGCGACCGGGTGGATGGCGTATTTGATCTCAACGCCCTCTTCCTTCAGCTTGTCGCACATTTCCTTCAGCGCATGCTGGGCCTGCGCCACCGCCATGCCATAGCCCGGCACGATGATGACCTTGCTGGCGTTCTTCATCACGAACGCGGCGTCGTCCGCGGACCCCTGTTTGACCGGACGCTCCTCCGCGCCGGCGCCCGCCGGCCCTGCGTCTTCACCGCCAAAGCCGCCGAGAATAACCGAAACGAAGGACCGGTTCATGCCCTTGCACATAATGTAGGAAAGGATCGCGCCGGACGAGCCGACCAGCGCGCCGGTGATAATCAGCGCCATATTCTCAAGCGTGAAGCCGATGCCGGCGGCGGCCCAGCCCGAATAGGAATTGAGCATGGAGACAACGACCGGCATGTCGGCGCCGCCGATGGGAACAATAATCAGGAAACCAAGGGCAAAGGCGAGCAAGGTCAGCAACAGGAATGTCGTCGTCGACTGCTCGAACGTCATCAGCATACCGATGAGCAGCAATATGGCGAGCCCGATCGCGAGGTTGATGATATGGCGCGCCGGCAAGAGGATCGGTTTGCCGGACATATTGCCGTTGAGCTTGGCGAAGGCGATGACGGAGCCTGAAAAGGTGATGGCGCCAATGGCGACGCCGAGCGACATTTCAAGAATGGATCCGGAATGGATCTCGCCGGGCGCGCCAATGCCGAAGGCGCGCGGCGCCAGGAACGCCGCCCATGCGATGAATACCGCAGCAAGACCCACAAGCGAGTGGAACGCCGCAACCAGTTGCGGCATCGCCGTCATCGGAATCTTGCGCGCAATGTAGGCGCCGGGAACAGCGCCAGCGGCAACGGCAAGCGCGATCAGCGCCCAGGTGGAAATTCCCTTGTTCTCAAGAACGAACAGCGTCGTCAGAACGGCGATGATCATACCGATCATGCCAAAGCGATTGCCCTGGCGCGCAGTTTCCGGCGACGACAATCCGCGCAATGCGAGAATGAAGAGAATGCCCGATACGACGTAGAGGATGG
>CAMYNO010000126.1 GCA_947259815.1 uncultured Parvularculaceae bacterium | reverse complement strand
GCCAGAAAGTTTTCCGAACGAACCGGCGCGCCAATATATGGTTTCGGCGCGCACCCGGTTCGAAACAGGAAAATCGACGCACCCGCCCTCGACGAAGGCGCCGATTATGGCTTCAAGCCCGACGAAACCATTGGCGACGGCGCCGTCGTTAAAACCGATGAATGGCGGCTTGAGGCTGTTCACACGCCCGGACACCTTTCCAACCATTTATGCTTCGCCCTTAACGAACACAAAGCGCTCTTCACCGGCGATCACATGATGGGTTGGGCGACGACAGTGGTTGCCCCGCCCGACGGATCGATGGGCGCCTATCTTGCGAGCCTTGATCTTTTGCTCTCGCGCGCTGATGAAATTTACCTGCCAACCCATGGGGCGCCGATTGCAAAGCCGCATCGTTTCGTGCGGGCGGTAAAAGCCCATCGCCTTATGCGCGATGCGCAAATTCTCGATCAGCTCGCCAAGGGACGCGTGACAATTCGCGATATGGTTGGCGTGATGTATGCCGATATCGATCCACGGCTGCACAAGGCCGCGGCGCTCAATGTCTACGCCCACCTTATCCGCCTTGTGGAAACGGGCCGTGCGCAATGCGACGGCCCGCCCGACTTATCGTCTGTGTACCGCTTAAGTGAATAACGCCAGCTAGCCCTGCGTCTCTTGATAGGCGCCGTAAAAAGCCTGCCAGTCTTCGACCATGGCCGTCTCCATGTCGACACTTTCATTGAATTTGGCGAGCGCCGCCTTGCGCACTTCTTTTTCCAGCTCTTTGTTTTGCGAGATCGTGTCCAGACAATCGCGATATTCGCCCAGCGCGGCCTGATAGGCTTTGATGGATGCGACTGTTGCGCTGACCTCATCAGCGGTTGCGGTCGCGGGGTCAGGCATGGTCGGCGCCTCGCCATTGATTGTGCAATCGTCAGCCCAGGCAGCGCCCGCGACAAATGCCGACATAGCGGTCAGCACAGCAATAACATTCAGTTTCATCTCAGAAATTTCCTTCCGCTCTGGCGCAACAAACCCGCGCAATTCTCCCTGTCCGGCCAAGCCTAAGCAAATTGTTCACATGCACGCAAGCTAACCAAACTTAATCATACCAAATTTTCAAATTACGGATAAACCCGCTCGCTGTTCCACTCCGCGCTTGGTGTTTCGCGCCGATAGACCAGCCTGTCATGCAGCCGGAACGGTCGGTTAACCCAGAACTCAATTTCAACCGGCTTGAGCCGATAACCGGACCAATGCTCCGGGCGCGGCACATCCTTGCCTGCATACAAAGCGTCGAGACGTTCTATCTCAGCATCCAGCGCTTCGCGGGAATCCATCGCACGCGATTGAGCGGACGCATGGGCACCGAGTTGGGCGCCCCGGGCGCGGCTTGCGAAATACTCGTCGGCTTCCTCCTCGCTGACGCGTTCAACGCCGCCGCGAAACCGCACCTGACGGCGAATCGTTTTCCAGTGGAAACACGCTGCTGCCTGAGGGTTCTGCGCCAGCTCCACGCCCTTGGCGCTTTCCACATTGGTGTAAAAGGTAAGCCCGCAGGCATCGACGTCCTTGAGCAAAAGCATGCGCACATTCGGCAGATTATCAGCGTCCGCCGTCGCCAGCGCCATGGTGTTGGGATCGTTCGGCTCGGTCTCGCCGGCTTTCGCCAGCCATTCCGCAAATAGCGCAAACGGATCGTTGATCGTGAATACGTCGCCCTGATCTTCATCGACGGCGTAGGCTTCTGCGCTGGGGCTCGGGGGAATTAACTCTTCGGACATAGTAATGTCTGTTTACGTCCCTTAAACTGTCGCTCGGCTCTTATATTAAGCGAGCGTTGCATGATAGTGTGCGCGCCGACCAAAGCAACGCCGGCCTCGGAAATCAAGTATGTCATTTAACAGTTTCGGACGGGTTTTCCGATTTACCACCTGGGGCGAATCCCACGGGCCGGCCCTTGGCGTGGTGGTCGACGGCTGCCCGCCCGGCTTGACGTTGCGCGCCGAAGACATTCAACGCGCGCTCGACAAGCGAAAGCCCGGCGGATCGAAGTTCGTCACCCAGCGAAAAGAACCGGACGCGGTCAAGATTCTGTCCGGCGTTTTTGAGGATGACCGCACGGACGGGCCTCGCACAACCGGCACGCCGATCAGCCTGCTCATCGAGAATGTCGATCAGCGCTCGAAAGACTATTCCGACATTCGCGACAAATATCGTCCGGGCCACGCCGATTTTACCTATGACGCAAAATATGGGTTTCGCGACTATCGCGGCGGCGGCAGATCGTCCGCGAGAGAAACCGCCGCGCGCGTCGCCGCCGGCGCCGTCGCGGAACTGGCGTTGAAACACATGCTGGGAGACGGCGTTTCCATTCGCGCTTGTCTCGTGGAAATCGGCGGCCACAAGATTGACCGCGATAATTTCAACTGGAACGAAATAGAGAACAATCCTTTCTGGTGCCCGGACGCTAAAGCCGCCGCATTGTGGGAAGAAAAACTGGACGCCGCGCGTAAAGCCGGCTCATCCATGGGCGCCGTTATTGAAGTTGTCGGGGCAGGATTTCCCGCCGGATTGGGCGCGCCGATTTACGGCAAGCTCGACGCCGACCTTGCAAGCGCGATGATGTCGGTCAACGCCGCCAAAGGCGTCGAAATCGGCGCCGGGTTCGGGGCGGCCGCATTGTCCGGCGAAGAAAACGCCGATGAGATCCGTATGCAGAACGGAAAGCCAGAATTTTTGTCCAACAAGGCGGGCGGCATTCTTGGCGGCATATCGTCGGGTCAGGATATTGTTGTCCGGTTTGCGGTGAAACCGACATCGTCGATACTCAGCCCGCGCAAGACAGTTACAGCGCAAGGTGAAGACACCGATATCGTGACAAAAGGGCGCCACGACCCCTGCGTCGGCATTCGAGGCGCGCCCGTCGGCGCAGCGATGATGGCGCTGGTTCTTGCAGACCACGTCATGCTGCACCGCGCACAATGCGGGTAAAAATACATCGCAAAGAATGTGCGCGCGCCGTCACGCTCGCGCTTAGGTGGTAATTGCATCATTTCATCGTTGGCTTGATCCCCTTTTCAGACTACGCTTTTGCGCAGGGGGCGCTTTGCAGCAGCGAAACGGGGTATGGCGATGCGTTTTATTCTACTTTTAGTGCTTGTGGTGTTTGCGGCGATCGGCGTCGCGGCAGTGGTCGATTTCATTCCGCTTTACGACGTACCGGTGATTGACGTCGTCAAACAGATCGATCCCGACTGACGGGCGGACGCCAGCGCCGCGTAAATCCGGCGCGCAAATATGAAGCAACAAGCAGGCGCCGCCAGCATTGGCGGCGTCTGCGTTCGCCTATTTCTTTCTACCGAATGGCAGGATCGCGGGCGTCTTCGCCATATAGTCGCGATATTTATCGCCAAACACGGCGATCAAATCGCGCTCCTCATAGCCGAGCGCAACAAAGATATAGATCGTCCAGATCGATGCGAGCAATAAATGCCCGACCGTCATGTGCGACGTCGCCCAGAACGCGATTATCCAACCGACGTAAAGCGGATGACGCACAATCTTATAGAGCGAAGGCGTATGAAATGTCGGCGGAGGCAATTCCTTTTGCTTGAAACTGAGCCACCCTTGCAGCAGGCCAAAAAATTCAAAATGGTTCATCAAAAACGTGGAAACAAAGATAAGCACAAGGCCGGCGAAATAAAGCACCAGCAAAATTCCCGCCCATAGCGGCGATGTAACGGACCAGACGACCCCGTCCATCGGAATCCAGTAATGGTACATCAGCACAAGAACAACCACGGTCGTTAAGACATATGTGCTGCGCTCCATGGCCCTTGGCAGCACTTTCGTCAGCGCGTCCTTAAAACCCTTTCGCGCCATGATCGTGTGCTGAATACCGAACAGCAACAGCAATCCGATATTGACGAGCGCCGCCGGCGCCCCGGCGAGCGGCGACGAACCGGCGTCGATGGTTTTTGGCGCACCCAGAAAGACTGTCATGTCGCCGCCCATAAAGGCGATCAAATACAACAGGGCGGCGAAAAATATGAGGTACACGACAATACTGTAAACAAGCGAAATGATCTTCACGACTCATCCCCTTTTGTCGGCTGGCTTTGTTGCAGCCGCCTCATAGGGCGTACACAAGCAAAGTGCAACGCCGTGCAATTTTAGTCCGCCAAGCTCAACAATCAGGCCAGAACAAACTTGCTCGCTTTGGTCAGGAAGGAAACTGTTTCGTCCGCT
>CAMYNO010000125.1 GCA_947259815.1 uncultured Parvularculaceae bacterium | reverse complement strand
GGCGCTGTCGGTTCGGCTGAATTGCCATGGCACGAAATGCTGTTTGTTGAGCTGAACCTTGTCTCCGGCGAGACATGGCGGATTTCGTTCGGCGACGTTTTCCTGCTGTTCAGCATGGGGTTGTTGTTCGTTGAGTTGCTCCGGGCGACCAAGACTGGTTCTGCGTCAATTATGAACCATGCGTTTTCCGTCGTGGTGTTCGTTGTCGCCCTGCTGCTTTTTATTATCGTTAAGGGTTTTGGCAATTCGGTCTTTTTCCTGTTTATGTCGATGACATTCCTCGACTTTATGGCCGGGTTTATCGTCACGACCGTAACCGCGCGGCGCGACTTGTCCGTCGGCGGCGGTTCTCTCGACATTTAAAACAGGGTTTTTACGCCACCATATTGACGTAGCGGCCGGTTACGCCGGCCGCATTTTCATCAATTGAAAAATAAGCGCGTTCTGCGTTGCGCGAGGCGTATTGCGCATGCAGCTTGTCTGCACCCGAAACTGACGGTTTTGTAACCGGCATCGGCTCCAGCGGAATTGCCCGTCCGGAAATTGTCGCTTGCGCCGGTGCAGCGCGCCGCGCCGCTCGTTTCGCCGGGCGTATGATTTCGAGACGTTTCTCGGCGGGAAGGTTAACAATTCCTTTCATAGTTGGGTTTATCGCAAGTATGGCGCCGCTGCGTTCTGCGGTCACAACTTCAAATTTTATTTACGGCTGCGTGGTTAAGGTTGCCGTGAAAAGAGTGCGAGTGGAGCGAATGGCAGAGAACGCAAATGCGTTTCCCGATACGAGTGCGCAAGGACATGCTGGTGAAAACGCCGGCAAGGCGCTGGTCGTCGATATAGAAAAGCAGGGGGATCAACATCTCCCGGCGGTCGATGGCGCTTTGCAGTCGATGTTCGAATACGATCCGACTTCGGGGCTGTTACGCTGGTCCGACGAAAGCGCTGCTGCGCGCATACTCGGCTCCTCCGATCACCAGACGATCGAGAATCTGGACAGTTTTAATCAGCGCATTGACGAGGACGCCGCCGTTGAACGGGCCGAGGCGTTTGCCGGGCAAAAGCAAAGCTATTTTTGTGAATACCGCCTGCGCCGTGATGACGGTGAGGCGCATTGGGTTGAAGAACGCGGCGGATGGATCGGCAAAGACGGCCAGCGCCGTTTGATCAGTGTCGTGCGTTCAATTGAAAGTCAGAAACAGCGCGACGAGCGCCTTGCCTGGCTAGCCACGAATGACGAGCTTACCGGTCTTTTGAATCGCGTCTTTCTTCGCCGGGAGCTTGATGCCGCTATTGACGACATGCAGGCCGATGGCGGTTCGGGCGCCTATATTCTTGCCGGGATCGACGATCTTGGCGCGGTGAATGCGGATTTCGGTTTTGAGTCCGCCGACAAGGTCATCATCGAATTGTCAAAGCGCCTCGCTGGCGCGCTCGGGCCGGAAGATTCGATCGGGCGCGTTGCCGGCACCAAATTCGGCGTCGTTGTCCGGTCAGCGACAGAGGACGACCTTCGCAATGTTTGCGCGCGTCTCATGAATGCGGTGCGCGAAAGCGTCGTAGAGACAAGTCGCGGCGGCGTCGCGGCGTCTATCTGTGTTGGCGCTGTTATGATCCCGGAAAACGGGGATGAATCGAACCTCGCCATGGCGCGGGCGGAGGCGGCTCTCGACGCAGCAAGGCGTCAGGGCAAATCCAGCTGGTCCGTATTCTCGGAAAAAACCGACACCGTTTCCATGCGCCGGCGCAATTCGCACATGTCAGATGTTATTTTGACGGCGCTGAATGAACGACGCATCCGTCTGGCGTTCCAGCCGATTGTTGCTGATCTCGATGAAGATCCGCGCAAGTTTGAATGCCTGATCCGCATGCGCGGCGAAGACGGGCAGGAAATTCCCGCGCCTGAATTTATTCCGGCCGCGGAACGTCTGGGCCTTGTTCATTTGCTTGATCGCCGGGTGCTTGAACTGGCGACGAACACGCTTGAAATCTGCCCCGACATTCATCTCAATGTGAATATCTCGATGGAAACCGTAAAGGATTTCGTCTGGGCGGAAGGCTACATCTCCCATCTGCGCGCAAACCAGCATCTGGCCAAGCGTATCACAGTTGAGTTGACCGAAACGCAGGTGATCGATGCGATCGA
Source organism: uncultured Parvularculaceae bacterium (assembly GCA_947259815.1). Lineage (GTDB taxonomy): Bacteria > Pseudomonadota > Alphaproteobacteria > Caulobacterales > Parvularculaceae > Hyphococcus. The sequence goes on along the minus strand of CAMYNO010000125.1, from coordinate 532 downwards.
TGCGTCGATAGAGTTCGTTCAGGAAATCAAGAAACTCGGTAGTTCCTTCGGTATTGACGATTTCGGCGCCGGTTACACTTCGTTCCGGAACCTGAAAGCGATGGATATCGACATTCTGAAGATTGACGGATCGTTCGTCACCGGCGTTTCTTCGTCGCGTGAAAACCAGCTGTTCGTTCGAACACTTCTGGATCTTGCGCGCAATTTCGGCATGAAATCGGTTGCTGAATGGGTCGATAACGAGGCTGACGCCATGCTGTTAAAAGGCCTCGGCGTCGATTTTCTGCAAGGCTATCTGATCGGCAAACCCGAAACCGCGCCGGCATGGTTGCCTGAAGGGGCGCCGAACGAGCCGCCGACCCGCGTGCAACGGTAAGGGCGCGTTTTACCCGCCCTTTTTTTCAAGCTCTTCGAGTTTTTCGCGCATGGTGGCGAGCTGTGATTTCAACTCGCTGATCTCTGCCGAATCCTCACCCTTTTCGCTTCTTCCCGCGCCGGGATACATGCTGGTCATAGGCGAAAACATTTTCAT
>CAMYNO010000124.1 GCA_947259815.1 uncultured Parvularculaceae bacterium | reverse complement strand
CGGGCGAGGGCGCAATCGTTCTGACGCGCGAAGGCCGGGTTCAGTCCTCTTCCTATTCCGCGAAAATTGGCGCCGGGACTTTACGTCTTGCCGGGACGGATGCGCCAATCGATCATATTGAGTGGGAATCGGGATTTGATCCGAAGACAAATCAATTCTCGATCGAACATTTCTCTTATGATGTGGCCGGCAATCGCGGGACGGCGACAGGGCTTGTCGGTCTGGAGTTTGGCGATGATGTTCGCGACCCGCGGCGTATTCGTTTCGATATGGACGCAGAAAATCTTGTTGTCGATATCCCTGAGCGACTGCCTGAACCGCTCTCGCTCTCGCGGGCGAATTTCGAAGGCGAATATGACATCGGCGAAAGACGATTTGCGCTGAACGATTTTTCGGTGGCGCTGCTTGACGTGGTGGTCGACGGTTCGTTCAGTTTTACCGCACCGCGTGACGGCGAGGACGGCGCCAGCTCGTCGCCCGGCGTGACAACAAAGATCAGCGTCGACGGCGATCTCGATCCGGAAAGACTGCTGCGCATCTGGCCGCTTGGCGTTGGCATGGGCGCGCGGGACTGGATCGAGGACCGCATGGCGGGTGCGCGCATCTACAATATCGAAGGGGTGGTGGACTTGGCGCCGGGTGCGGTGAGCGCCGATGGGCTGACGCCGGACGAGGCGATGCACCTGACCTTCGATGTGGAGAATGCAACCGCCTATTACGTCAAACAGATGACGCCGCTATCGCGCGCCCATGGGTCGGGCGTGTTGCGCGGCAACAGTTTTTCCATGGTGCTTGATTCAGGGCGTGTTGGCGATGTGGCGATTACCGAAGGATCGGTTGAGTTTCCGGAATTTATTCCGAAATGGCAACCGACTTATTATCGCTTTCTGGCGAAGGGGCGCTCCGAGACAATTCTCGGCGTTCTTGATGAGGCGCCGTTAAACCTCCTTTCGAAAACAAATCTGTCTCCGGAGCAGTTTGCCGGCGACGCGCAAACCCGCGTTGAGATCATGCGTCCCAACAAGCGTGAAGTGGCGCCGGATCAATATGAATATCGCGGCGAGGCGACATTCGAGAACATGGCGATTGCCGGGTTTGGCGTCGATGACAGCAAGCTGCAGGACGCCTCCGGCACTGTTTCGCTGAAACCGCGCAGCCTCACGGTCAAGGGCGGTGCAACCCTCGCCGATGCGCCGCTGGACCTCGTCTGGACGAAAAATTTCTTCGCGCAGGATGGCCCGTCGGAACTGATTATCTCCGGCGAGGTCGATGCGTCTGTGGGCGATTTCTTCGGCCTGTCGTTGCGGAATATATTCGGCGGGCGGATCGCGACGCGCGCTCGCGCAATCGGTGAGTTCGGCGACTTTCAAACATTGATGCTGAACGGCGATTTTCAGAACGCCTGGGTGCGGCTTGATCTCTTTGCGTGGGAGAAGGAAATCGGCGCCCCGGCGACGGGTGAAATCGCCATGCGGTTTCTCGATGACGGCGTTGAAATCGAGCGCCTTGTGATCGACGGTGAAGGCGTATCGGTCACTGGCGCCGCGAGGATGCGTGGCGGCGTGTTGGAGACGGCGTCTTTTCCCATCGTCTATCTCGACGACTCCGCCGATCTCTCCCTGACCGCGCGGAGGAACGCGAGCGGCGCGCTCGATGTGACGGCCACCGGCGCTCATTTGAATGCGGGGCCTGCGGTGTTGCGGTTTACAAAAGGACAGGGCGCGCCGGGCGCAGGCGGTGACGAGCAGGAAGGTTCGAACCCATGGGGCGCCGGGCTGGCGATCACGGCGCGGGTCGAAAATCTCGAACTGCGCAAGGGCGTCGCTTATCGTGACGCGTCTTTCGATCTGCGCCGCGGCGTGGAAGCGCTGGAGACGCTCAATTTTTCCGCGCTCAATGAGGACGGGGCGCCATTGCGCGTCGTCATGTCGGAAACAGGCGAGGATGACGGGCCGACCCACCGCATCGACGTTCAGTCGAGCAATCTTGGCCGGTTCCTGAAAGGCGTAACGGGCCTGCTTTCGATGGAAGGCGGCGAAGGCTCCATGGCCGTCTATTATGGCGGCGATACCAGTGGTCTCACCGGGGAAATCGAGGCGCGCAAGATGCACCTCGTCAATGCGCCGCTGCTTGCGCGCATATTTTCCGCCGGGTCGCTCGACGGGCTTGCCAATCTGGTGCAGGGCGAGGGGATCGACCTTTCCTACGCATACGGAGAATTCGATTATGGCGGCGGCGCGGTGACGCTGCGCGACTTTCACGCGACCGGGCCTTCGGTGGGGATGACCGCCTCGGGCGTCGTTTCCTTCGCGCCGGAGGGCGATATCGCGCTTAGCGGCGCGGTCGCGCCGATATACCAGTTGAATTCCGCGCTGGGCGCGGCGCCGATTATCGGAGACATTCTCGTCGGCAAAAAAGGCGAGGGGATACTGGCGCTCTCCTACGCCGTGAACGGCGAAAGAACGGCGCCGCAGGTGGTCGTCAATCCGCTATCTGCTTTGACGCCGGGAATTTTCCGGCAGTTATTCAATGTCGGTGACGCCGCCCGAAATCCGACGCCCGCGCCAGATGACTCAGCGCCCGAAACGGAAGAAACAGCGCCGGCGTTGCCGGAGGCCGATCCTATTCCACCCGGATAATCGCGTGTTTCTTCTTGCCGATTGAAATTTTTACCGCGCCATCGACAATGTCGCCGGCGGCGATAGTGCGCTCTTCCTTTACCGGCGCATCATTCACTTTCAAGGCGCCCGCTTTGATGTGGCGACGCGCTTCGCCTTTCGATGCGCAAAGACCGGCGGCGATAAATTGGTCTATCAACGGCGCGCCGGCGTCGATTGCCGATTTCGTCAGATCGACCGTGGGCAGATCGCCGCCCAGACCGCCTTGCTCGAAGGTTTTTTGCGCTGTCGCCGCTGCGCTTTCGGCGGCGTCGCGGCCGTGGAGCAGCGCTGTCGCTTCGTTGGCGAGGACTTTTTTCGCGTCGTTGATTTCCGCGCCTTCCAGTGCGCCAAGTCGGCGCACCTCATCCATGGGAAGGGTCGTGAAACGGGCCAGCAACATTTCGACATCGGCATCCTCGGCATTGCGCCAATATTGCCAATAGTCATAGGCGCTGAACATATCTGCGTTGAGCCAGACGGCGCCGTCCTCGGTCTTGCCCATTTTCTTGCCGGAGGCTGTCGTTAACAGCGGCGTTGTCAGGCCAAAGACTTCCTTGCCGTCCTTGCGCCGGCATAGTTCGACGCCGTTGACGATATTGCCCCATTGATCCGTGCCGCCAAGCTGTAGCGTGCAGCCAT
>CAMYNO010000123.1 GCA_947259815.1 uncultured Parvularculaceae bacterium | reverse complement strand
CCATTGTCACCGGCGCCGGCAACGGGCTTGGCCGCGCTCATGCGCTGGAACTTGCCAAACGCGGCGCCAAGGTAGTCGTCAATGATCTTGGCGGCGCCCGCGACGGCACCGGCGGGTCGATTTCCGCCGCGGAAGAAGTTGTAAATCACATCAACAGCGCGGGCGGCGAGGCGATCGCCGACGGCGCCAATGTAACCAAGCCGGACGAAGTCGGCGCCATGGTGCAGGCCGCGATGGATAAATGGGGCCGCGTTGACATTCTCATCAATAATGCCGGCATCCTCCGTGACAAGACATTTCACAAGATGACGCTTGACGATTTCAAGGCCGTCATTGATGTGCACCTTGTCGGCTCGGCGATCTGCACCTACACGGTCTGGCCGATCATGCGCGAGCAGAATTATGGACGCGTCGTCTTCACGTCTTCGCCGTCAGGTCTTCACGGCATTTTCGGTCAGGCGAATTATGGTGCGGCGAAAGCGGGTATGATCGGATTGATGAACGCCCTGCATCTGGAAGGGGGCAAGTACAATATTCACGTCAATTTGCTCTCGCCATCGGCGAAGACGCGCATGACCGAAGATCTCGGTATCCCCGAACCGGTCCTCGATTTGATGACGCCGGAGGCGATTACCGCCGCCGCGGTGTTTCTCGTGAGCGACGAAGCGCCGAGCCGCCAGATTATCTCCTGCGCCGGCGGCGGCTATGCGAGCGCGCATATTGTTGAGACGGAGGGCGTGTTCCTTCCGCCCGACCGGCAAACGCCGGAGGATATTGCATCGAACTGGGAGGCGATCTCCTCGCGCGATAATATACAGTTCTATGAAAACTCGTCCGGCCCCATGACCAACTTCATGACGAAAGCGCAGGGCGGGTGATGTCCGGGGCGGAGGAGAAAGCCCTATCGGAATTTTCCGCTGACGCGGACAAATGGTTTGCGGAAAATACGCCGGGCGATCCGGGCTTCATGCTGCCGCTTTCCTTCCTTGAGGTCAGCACCGACCAGCAGTTTGAGTTCCTGTGCAACTGGCAGCGCAAGGTCTGGGAAGCGGGCTATCTCGGCGCCGCCTGGCCGTCGGAATATGGCGGCGGCGGCCTGCCGCAGGAATTTCAGGATGCGGCGACGAAAGCCATGCGCCGCCATGGCGGCCCGGTTTTCCTCAACGCCATTGGCCTTGGCTGGGCCGGCCCGCTATTGCTTGAAATGGGCACGCAGGAACAGAAGTCGCAATATCTGAAAAATATTCTTTCTGCTGAGGATATCTGGTGTCAGGGCTTCTCCGAGCCGGACAATGGCTCCGACCTCGGCAACGCCCAGCTGAAGGCGGAGCGTGACGGCGACTCTTACGTGTTGAACGGGTCCAAGATCTGGACGACCCTCGGCAATTACGCAAAGCACATGATCTTGCTGGCCCGAACGGGTAGTGACGCGCCCAGCAAATATGCCGGTCTTTCCTTTTTCCTGTCGCCGATGACGGTGGACGGTGTAGAAACCCGGCCGATCCGCAAGGTCACCGGGGAATTCGGCTTTACACAGACGTTTTTCACCGATGCGCGCATTCCCGCCGACTGCCTCATGGGTGAGGAGGGGCAGGGCTGGCTGATCGCCATGCGCACGCTGGAATATGAGCGCGGCGCCCGCGGCGGACAGGCGGGCGGTTACGTGCTGACGCCGTTCGATGCGTTCTCCATTCTCGACCTTGCCAAAAACTCGACCCGCGGCGGCAAGCCGGTTCTGGACGATCCGGTCATTCGCGACCGTCTTGTCGATTTTATCATTGAGGGCCAGTCGCTGGGGCTTTGCGATCAGCGTGGACGTATCGCGCCGCTCAATCAGGACCGGCCCGCCGGGCTTTCTCTGTCCAACAAGCTGATGTGGACGGAGTTTGTCCGCCGCCTGTGTGAATTCGCCATCACCCTCACCGGCGAGAAGGGCGGTTATTATGTGGGCGAGGAGAACGCCGTCGAAGACGGTTTGTGGACCCGCGCCTATCTCAACTCCTTCGGCGCCACGATTGGCGGCGGCACCTCTGAAATCCAGCGCAACATCGTCGCCGAGCATGTCCTCGGCCTGCCGAAGAAGTGACATCTATGGACCACCTTGGACGTATCGGGTTTTCAGAGGAGCAGGCGGACCTGCTTGAGGTTGCGGAAAATTTCTGCCGCGAACGTTCGCCGATGGAGAAAGTCCGTACCCTGCTTGAAGATGACGCTGGCTACGATACAGCGGTCTGGGAAGAAATCGCGAAGCTGGGATGGCTCGGCATCGCCATTCCGGAAGAGTTTGGCGGCGCGGGACTGTCCCTCGCTGAGGCTGTTCCGGTGATCGAGGCGATGGGGCGGTACCTGCTGGCCGGGCCATTTATCCCGACGACGCTCGCGGCGCAATTGCTCTGCGATGGCGGAAGTGATGCGCAAAAAGCCGCCTGGTTGCAGAAAATCGCCGGCGGCGCGATTGCGACGCTTGCCCTCTCGGAACCGGACGGGCGCTGGGACGATACCGAGATTGCTGCAACGGCGGTCAAGAACGCAGATGGCTACCGGCTTTCCGGCGTCAAGACGTTTGTCGGCGATGCGGCGCAAGCTGAAATCATCCTTGTCTCGGTAAAATTAGATGACGCGCCGGCGCTGATGCTGGTTGAAAAATCCGCGCTGCCGGAAACGGCGCTGCGCCGTGAGACAATTATTGACGAGACACGGCGCAGCTATGAACTCACGCTGGACGGCGTCACGGCGCCGGCATCGGCATTGATGGATCAGGACCGCGCGGCGATGGCGCTTGAGCGTTTGCGCCTCGCCGCGACCTTGCTCGGGACGGCGGAAATGGTTGGCGGTAATCGCGCCGTCATCGACTACACAATCGACTATCTGACGACGCGCAAACAGTTCGGCAAAACCATAGGCTCCTATCAGGCGCTAAAGCATCCGACCGTCGACGCCTATACGATGTTCGAACAGGCACGCTCGCATCTCTATGCTGCGGCGCATTGTTTTAACGAGCAGGGGACCGGCGAAATCGCCACGCGCATGGCGAAGGCGCAGGCGGAAAAATCGCTTTCCTATGCCGCCGACCGGGCCATCCAGTTCCATGGCGGGTTCGGGTTCACCTATGAATGCGACGCGCATCTCTATCGCCGGCGCGCGATCTGGCACGCTTCGCAATTCGGCGATGCAGCCTGGCAGAAAGAAAAGCTGGCGGCGCTGTTATTTTAAGGGCGCCGGTTTATTCATCCCACCATGGATAAAATGGCGGCATGTCGTCCTCAACGGTGGCGGAAAAATTCGCGGGACGCTTTTCCAAAAACGCCTTGATGCCTTCCTTGCCGTCCTGCTGGCTCTCGTAGAAAATCGCAAGAGATTCAACGTTGTGAGCATGGCGCGGGTGATCGGCGGCGGCATTGCGATACATCATTTGCCGCGTCATCGCGATGGCGACGGGCGAGGTGTTGTCGGCAATCTGACGCGCCAGTTTCTGCGCCGCCGGCAGCAATTCATCCGCCGCGTAAACCTCGTTCACAAGGCCGCCCGCATGCGCCTTTTGCGCGCTCAGAATTTCCGCTGAATAACACCATTCCAGCGCTTTGGAGACGCCGACAATGCGCGGCAGGAACCATGTGGACGCCGCTTCCGGCGTGATCCCGATCTTGTTGAACACAAAGCCGATGCGCGCCTTTTCCGACATCATGCGAATATCCATGGGCAGCGTCATGGTCGCGCCAATGCCGACGGCGGCGCCGTTGATCGCGGCGATGACCGGCTTCGGACATTCGAAGATCGCCAGCGCGACGCGCCCGCCCGTATCGCGAACGCCGTTAAGAATTTCCGGATCGTCAGGACGCTCTTCGAGATCTTTCATGGATGGTTCAAGCGTTTCATCAAGGCCGAAAACATTGCCTGCAACCGAGAGATCCATCCCGGCGCAAAACGCCTTGCCGGCGCCGGTGACGATGATCGCGCGCACCTCTTCGTCGCGACCGGCCGCGCCAAAGGCGTCGATCAGCTCGTTCGCCATTTCCACGGTGAAGGCGTTCATGCTGTCCGGGCGGTTTAGCGTGATGGTCAATATCCGGTCGGCGACGGCGTAATCGATCGTATTATACATTCTCAGCCTCTTGCTGGTTTTAACGCACTGTGCGGCCCGATTGAGCGCGGGTGCGATTGCGGCGTAAACTTACCGGCGAACATAATCAATTGGGAGGATCTTCCGCATGAAAAACCCTTTCGAGACGGAAGAACGCGCGGCGTTCCGGCAGACCGTGCGGCGCTTTGTCGAAGCGGAAGTCACGCCCCATGCCGATGCGTGGGACGAGGCGGGCGAGGTTCCCTGGGCCCTGCATGAAAAGGTCGGCGCGCTCGGCGCATTCGGCTTTGGCGTGTCGGAAAAATATGGCGGCCTCGGCTTTGACGATTGTTTCATGCGCGCGGCATTCTCCGAAGAATTCGCCAAATGCGGCGCGGGCGGCGTGCCGGCGGCCCTTGGCGGGCGTGGCATTTCAATCGGACCGATTGAAAAACTGGCGTCGGAGGAAATCAAGACCCGCGTCCTTGCAGGAATCGTCAGTGGACGGAAAGGATCAAGCCTTGCAATCACCGAGCCGTCCGGCGGTTCCGATGTCGCAAACTTAAAAACAACCGCGGCGCGCGACGGTAATCACTTTGTCATCAACGGATCGAAGACATTCATTACCGGCGGCATGAAGTCCGATTATTTCGTTGTCGGTGCGCGCACGGGCGATGCAGGTCTCGCCGGCATATCACTCTTTTTTGTTGAGACCGATGCGCCGGGCTTTTTACGCACGGAGATCGACCGGAAGATGGGGTGGTGGGCGTCTGATACGGCGACGCTGTATTTCGACGATGTGCGCGTGCCGGCGGAAAACATGCTGGGCGATGAAAATCTCGGTTTCATTCAGATCATGGAAAATTTCAATTACGAACGCATCGCCATGATCTCCGGCATGCTCGGCATGATGAAAGTCTGCCTTTCAACTTCCATTGATTATGCGAAAGAACGCGCGACCTTCGGCCGCCCGCTGATAAAGTCTCAGGTTATACGCCACAAAATTGCGGATATGTCGGCGCGCATCGATATGATCGAGGCGTATTTGAACCAGATTTGCTGGCAGGCCAATGAAGGCGACATGCCGGTTGCGGAAGTTTGCAAGGGCAAGTTTTCCGCGTCCAAAGCGCTGGAATTTTGCGCATCGGAAGCGATGCAGATCTGGGGCGGCGCCGGTTATCTGCGCGGGAACCCGGTCGAGCGCATTTACCGCGAAGTGAAGGTCAACGCCATTGGCGGCGGCTCGGAAGAGATCATGCGCGACCTTGCCGTGCGGCAAATGGGACTTTGAGGAGATGCTGTGTCATGGCGCACGTATGTCATTTGTATGCAAAGTTTTAAAAACTGCCGCTCTTTCCGGCGAAAGCCGGAATCCAGTCCCAAAACAAAGTTGACGCTCGCTTTTTTCTGGATCCCGGATCAAGCCCGGGATGAGCGATGACCTGTAGGCAGGCGACCGGGCTACACCGTCGCCAGTGTCTCCGCGGCCGCCGCGCGCAAGGTTTTTTCGGGCATGCCCGCTTTTATCATAATGCGCAGCCCCATATAGGCCGCTGCAATCTGCGCCGCTTTTCGTTCGCACAATCTCGCATTCGAGAGGTATACTGATGAAGCCGCGAGCGCCTCGCCGATGGCGGCGATCCAGCCTTCCATCATCTCTGCGACACGCGTTCTGGTTATCACATCGGCCTGCGCCTGATCGACGCTTGCGTTACAAAGAAAACATCCGCGCTGATCGCGTTCGGCGATAAGGTTTTCGAATAACCGTTCTATGCGTCGGCGGGCCGTGCCTTGTTCCGCCAACAGAACTTTGGCGGCTTCCATTTCCTGGCGCTCATAATCGTCAAGAGAAGCCAGATACATCGCGTGCTTGTCGCCGAACTGACGATAGAGGCTTTGTTTTTTTACGCCGGTCGCTGCTTCGATATCGTTGATCGAGGCGCCGTCATTGCCATGGCGCCAAAAAGCGGCTTTGATCGCTTCCAGCGCTTCTTTCGGTTCAAATTCGCGCGGGCGTCCCATATTGCGCACCTTTCCGGACTAACTGGTCCGAAACGGAAATAGGCGCAGAAGACGGTTGTTTCAAGGGCTTACCGATAGCGCAGCATATCGCGATTGAGGGCTGCAAGGTCAGTGACGCCCATCAGTTTCATATCGCGTTCGATTTCATCGCGCAGGTTGGAAAGGGTTTTTTCAACGCCTTTTTGCCCTGCGCCCGCCAGCGCATAGAGATAGAGCCGTCCGCCGGAGCATGCTTTCGCGCCGGCGGCGAGCGCCTTTAAAACATGGGTGCCGCGCCGCACGCCGCCATCGAGGATAACGTCAATCCTGTCGCCAACGGCGTCTGTAATCTCGGCGATCTGGTCAAACGGCGCCCGTGACCCGTCAAGTTGCCGGCCGCCATGATTGGAAACCATTATCGCGTCGGCGCCGATATCGACGGCTTTTTTCGCGTCTTCAACGCTCATCACGCCTTTCAGACAAAAAGCGCCAGACCATTGCGCGCGTATGTTCTCTGCATCGCGCCAGCTCATGGATTGATCGAGTACGGAAGAAAAATAACCACTGATCGAAATCGGCTCGCGCGAGCCTTCGCTGTAAAAGTCTTTCAATTCGACCAGCTCGAATTTTTCGCCGAACGCCATGCCAAGCGACCAGCCGGGATGCAGGGCAAAGCTTAGAACGTTCGACGGCGTAAATCGCGGCGGCGAGCTGAACCCGGTCTTCAGATCGCGCTCGCGATTGCCGCCAGTGATCGTGTCGACAGTGAGGGCGAGAACGTCAAACTGTGCCGCCGTAGCTTTCGCGATCAGGGCTTGGTTAAGGCCGCGATCCTTGTGGAAATAGAACTGAAACAGTTTCGGCCCCTTGGTCAGCGCGCCGATTTCCGCAAGGCTGACGGTGGAAAGCGAGGATACGCCAAACAGCGTGCCGAACTTTTCGGCCGCCCGGCCGACGCCGCGTTCGCCATCCGCATGAAACAGGCGCTGCAGCGCTGTCGGTGAACAGAATACGGGCATGTCGAGCTTGCAGCCCATTACCTCCACGGACATGTCGACGTTTTCGACGCCGGCGAGCACATTGGGAACGAGATCGCACGCCTCGAAGCTCTCGGTATTGCGTCTATAGGTGACTTCATCGTCCGCCGCGCCGTCGATGTAGTGAAATACCGGCGCGGGCAGGCGGCGCTTTGCGAGCAGGCGGAAGTCATCGACGTTACGGCAGCGGTCAGGATTACTCATCATGCGGGCGATGTTCACGCCGGTTCGCAGGCGAAGTCAAAGCGCGAAAGATCGGTAAAACTGGAGCGCACCCATGGCGCGAATCAAATAGGCGATAGCGACAATAACCGTAAAATTGACGATATTTCCCGCATTCGGTCGATAGTTATCGTCACCGGGCGCGGCGGCCTTATCATTCCCGCCATGAGAAACTTCGCAATTGAACCTGAAGCTTTCGCCGCTTTTACACCGTCCCGATTTGGCGCCCCGGATTGCCGGAAAAACCGCGTAATCGCTGGGCCGCCGCTGCGGGCGCTAGAGAGGCGGGGCCGGAAGAATAGAATGCGAGCCGGCGCGGAAACGACGCTTTTACCCAGCAGCGCGATAAAGGCGGACGCAAGCTTTCGGGAGGTTCCGATGAAACATGTTGCAGCAGGGGCGGCCGCAATGCTGGCCGCAACGGGGTGTGCGTCCATGTCCAAAGAAGAGTGCGTGACGGCGGATTGGCGTGCAGTGGGATATGAGGATGGCGCCGCGGGGTTGCCGGTATCGGCGGTCTCAAGCCGCCGTCAGGCCTGCGCCAGGAAAGCCGGCGTAACCGTTGACATGGCCGCCTATATGCAGGGCCGAACAGATGGGCTGGCGCTGTATTGCCGGCCCTCCAATGGCTATAGCATCGGCGCCCGCGGCGGCGCCTATCACGGCGTATGCACAAGGGCGAGCGAGGATGAGTTCCTTGCCGCCTACGAAACCGGGCGTCAGCTCTACGCCCTTGAAAGCGATGTCGCCGCCATCGGTGGACAGATCGTTCAGGCGCAGTATGACTTGCGTAACGTCGAAAGCAAAATCGCCGAAGCCGAAGTTGCGCTGGTCTCGCCTGGATATTCCGCCCATGAACGCCTTACCCTGTTTGCAGAGATCAAGACCCTGTCGCAGGAACGCGGCAGTATCGAGACAGCTCTCTATGCGCTGCATCGCGATCATGAGCGCGCGCAGGAAAATCTCGCCGCCTATCAGTCCGATCTTGCCTATTATAATGGATGGCGCGGCGTGTCAGGGCCCGTGGAGGCGAGTTACTAGTCAGTATACGAATAAAAATTATGAAGGCGGGCGATGACCGGGCGCCGCGTGCTTGTCGCCGGTGTTGGCGGTGCTGTCGGGTTTGAGATCGTCAAAGCGCTTCGCGCGCGCGGAACGGGCGTCGTTGCTACCTATCGAACGGCGCGGGATGGGCTTGCCGAGCGACTTTCCGGCCTTGGCGCTACGCCGGCGCAGTGGGATATCGCCGACGCGGCGCAGGGCCGGTCTTTGCTAACGGACGTCGAGGCCGCAATCTTTACGCCCATCCTGTCGGTTGCGGAGAAGGCGGCGGCGCTGGCGCCAGACAAACGGCTGGTATTCTTTTCCAGCAATAATGTCGCAATTGATCCGTATGCGCTGGTTTATGCGGAATTGCTGGCGGCGGAAAAACGCGTGCGGCATGTTGCGCCGCAGGCGATCATTCTGCGCCCGACCATGATCTATGGATATGAAGGGGACGGGAATCTCGCCCGCCTGATGCGCGCCATGCGCCGCTCGCCAATAACGCCCTTGATCGGCAATGGCGCGGCGATACAGCAGCCGGTCTATTATCGCGATGTCGCCGCCGCGGCGGTTGAGGCGCTGG
>CAMYNO010000122.1 GCA_947259815.1 uncultured Parvularculaceae bacterium | reverse complement strand
GGCAACAAGCCGAGCTGCAGCGCCGCCCCTACCAGCATCATGTTTGCGCCTATGGAATCGCCCAAAAGGCGCCGTGCAAGTGCGCTAGCATTGATCATCGCCGAACGATTGGGGTCACTGACGCGCTGCAACCGCCGGGCCATCACGTCGACGCCCATATCGATATCGGGCATAAAGGTGAACGCCGCCACAGCCGATACGTCCGAATTGACGATCATCGCCGTTTCCTCTGCCCGGATCGCCGCCAGCGCCTCGCCCGTCGCCGCGGCGACCATGTCACACCCAAGCAGGATGTCGGCGCCGGCGCGACCGATTTTCGCCGACCGCAGCTGCCCCTGATCCGGCGCAAGACGAAGGTGACTATAAACGGCGCCATTTTTTTGTGACAGGCCGGTAACGTCCAGAATCGATGCAGCCTTTCCCTCCATGTGCGCCGCCATGCCGAGAACCGCGCCGATAGTAACAACGCCGGTTCCACCGACGCCGGCAATTACGACAGACAACACATCGTCAAGCTGTGCAGGAACAGCGTCAGGCAAATCGGGAATGTCGATGTCGGCTGCGCCCGCGCCGGGACCAGCGCGCAATCGACCGCCGATGACGGAGACAAAGGACGGACAAAACCCCTCGACACAACTGTAATCCTTGTTGCACGAACTCTGGTCAACACGCCGCTTGCGGCCGAACGGCGTTTCCACCGGTTGGAGGCTGACGCAATTAGACTGATCGCCGCAATCGCCGCACCCTTCGCATACCTGCTCGTTGATAAACAGGCGCTTTTGCGGATCAGGATAAGTTCCCCGTTTGCGCCGGCGGCGTTTTTCCGCCGCGCAAACCTGATCGTAAATCAGGACAGTCACGCCGGGCTTTTCAGAAAGCGCCTTTTGCACTTCATCGAAGGACGTACGCGGATGAATATCGACATCAGCGGGGATGCGGGGCTGTCCGGCATATTTAAATATATCGTCGGTCACCACTGCGACCTTCGCCGCGCCTTCTTCTAGCAATTCCCCGGCAATCTGGCCGACCGTAAGCTGTCCTTCCGTGGGCTGCCCACCAGTCATGGCCACAGCGTCATTAAAGAGAAGCTTGTAGGTGATATTGCTCTTTGCCGCTATCGCCGCACGAATAGCCAGAACTCCACTGTGATAATAGGTGCCATCTCCGATATTTTGAAATATGTGTTTAGTACTGACGAATGGTTCGGCGCCGATCCAATTGGCGCCCTCACCCCCCATTTGCACCGGCCAGACATGCTTTCGATGCGGCATGAAAGTCGCCATGACATGGCATCCGATGCCAGCTAAAGCAGTGGCGCCGTCAGGCGTTTTGGTAGATCTATTATGCGGACAACCGGAACAGAAATACGGCATGCGGATATTTGCCGTAATCGCGGCCGTTTCGGGCGTTTTCGCTTGGCGTTTAAAACGTTCGATGGCCGACGCCAGCGCATCATCGACAATGTCGTGGGCGTGCAACCGGTCGATGATCGCCGCTGCAATGTCGGCTGGCGCCAACTCTCCCGAAGCGGCGAGCAGAAACGCTCCCTCGGGCGTGCTTTTCCCGCTTACGCGGGGACGTTCATCGGTCGACAGATGATAAAGCGCGTCCTTGATCTGCGGTTCAATAAATGGCCGTTTCTCTTCAACGACCATGATCTCGCGGCGGCGCGCTGAGAAATCGCGTAATCCATCAGCGTCCGCCGGCCAGGTCAGCCCAAGCTTTAATACGCCAATTCCGAGGTCGGCCGCGCGGCGAGCATCGATACCGAGCACGTTGAACGCCTCCATCACATCAAGATAGGCTTTGCCGGCCGTGATAATGCCGAAACGGCGCTCCGGCGCGTCGAAAATCACCTCGTCGATGTTATTGGCGCGGGCGAAGGCTTGCGCCGCCGGCAACCGGAAATTCACCGTGCGCACCTCTTGGGCGAAACGGTCATCATTAACTATCAGGTTCAACCCTTCCGGCGGGCATTCAATCTCGGGATAAACGAATTGTCTTGGCGCGCGCGAAAGGCGTGCGGTAATAGTTGAATCGGCCGTGTCGTTCACACATTTGAAGCCCGCCCAAAGGCCGGAGAACCGGGAAAGCGCATAGCCAAATGCGCCAAGGCGCAGATAATCTTCGGCGTTTGACGGATAGAGTACCGGAATCATTGACGCTGCCAGCGCCTGCTCCGATTGATGGCAGGTGGTCGAAGATTTACCGGGATGATCGTCGCCGGCGAAAACCAGCACACCGCCATGCTCGGCAGCGCCGGCAAGATTACCGTGCTTGAGGGCGTCGCCTGCCCGGTCTACGCCTGGGCCCTTTCCGTACCACGCAGCGAAGACGCCGTCTCGCTTTGGGCCGTCGAAATATTCGAGCTGTTGCGATCCGTAAACCGCAGTAGCGGCCAATTCCTCATTCACGCCGGGCTGGAAGATGATATCATGTGCGTCAAGCTCGCGGCCAGCCCGCCACAACGCGGTGTCGAGCGTGCCGAGCGGCGACCCGCGATAGCCGGAAACAAAGCCCGCCGTATTCAAACCGTTGGATGCATCTGTGCGCTTTTGGTCGAGGAGCAACCGGACTACCGCCTGCATGCCTGTTAGATAGACTTCGCCGTCGCGCTTTTCGAATTTGTCGTTCAGCCTGACATTAAGCTGGCTCATAAGGTCCTCTATCAAAAATAAGGCGGCCAGTTGTCGCTAGGCAACCGGCCGCCCCGCACACTAAAGATGGTGGCTACGTAGAAACAAAAATCAGAAATTGTATTCGACGCCGACGCCAATCGTTCTCGGGCGTTCATAGATGATATACGCGCCCTTCGGCCCCGGAGAAATTTGCTGAGCGACAGCCTCATTGGCCAGATTCGTACCGTAAAACTTGAAGTTGATCCGTTCATCAGGCGTCGTCCAGCCGACTTCCGAGGACACCAACGTATAGGGATCGGTTCCGAAAATATTCAGAAAGTCATAGAATATCTCGTCACTGTGAAACACATTGCCGGACACGTAGGCCTCACCGCCAAAAAGGCCGAAGGTGTAAACGCCGCCAGCGCCGATCGTGTAGCGCGGCGTTCGCACCAGCCGATTGCCCGAAACATCAGCGGACGCCACCATGTTTCCACCTTGCGGAAGCGGAAGGAAGACTTGCGCCGCCGGGAAGTCGGTATACTCCGCATGCGTGTACGCCGCCGCAATCCGAAGCTGCAAGTCTTCCTTCCGCTTCCGCAAGGTGGAAACAT
>CAMYNO010000121.1 GCA_947259815.1 uncultured Parvularculaceae bacterium | reverse complement strand
GTAAAAGACAGCCGCTTTCCTTCACGCTGATTGTATTCGTTCCCGCCGGATTGCCGTCGGGCGTGGTCCCGTCCCACGTTCCCAGCCAGAAATCGAACTGCCGGTATTCGTCTTCCGTGCAGGGCGGCGGTGGTGTTTGTGGCTGGTTCTGGGCCAATGCCGCGCCTGTGATGGTGAGGCTGGCGGTGAGGGCGGCGGCGGTCGCAATGATTCGCATGGGGAAAAGTCTCCTCGCATTCCGGTCTGATCCCCATAAGACAACGCGGCGGCGCGTCTACTCAAGGCGGGCGCGATGAAATGTTTGACCCGCGCGACGGAGCCCCTATGGTGCGCTGCGGAATCTCCCAAATTTGAGGCAGGAGCGGTTTATGGCGGATGTCGCGGTCATCGGCGCGCAGTGGGGCGACGAGGGCAAAGGCAAGATTGTTGACTGGCTTTCGGCGCGGGCCGATGTGGTTGTGCGCTACCAGGGCGGGCACAATGCCGGTCACACGCTCGTCATCGGCGAGACGGTTTATAAGTTATCGCTTCTGCCGTCCGGCGTCGTGCGAGAGGGATGTGTCGGCGTTATCGGCTCTGGCGTTGTCGTCGATCCCTTCGCCCTGTTGGCGGAAATCGCACGCATCGCGGAGCAGGGCGTTTCGATCACGCCTGACAATCTCATGATTGCGGAAAATGCAACGCTCATCCTTCCCGTTCATCAGGAACTCGATGCTTTGCGCGAGGGCGCATCGACCGGGGTGAAGATCGGCACGACCAAGCGCGGCATCGGGCCTGCTTATGAAGATCGCGCCGGGCGCCGCGCCTTGCGTGTCGCGGACCTTGCGCATCCTGAGAGCCTGCCGGAGAAAATCGAAAACCTGCTGGTGCATCACAATGCGCTGCGGCGCGGGTTTGGCGCGGCGGACGTCAACGCCAAGGAACTACTCAGCAAACTGATTGATGTTGCGCCAAAGGTGACGCCGTTCATGCGCCCCGTCTGGCGCGAGCTTTCAGCGCTGAAAAGCGCCGGCAAGCGCATCCTGTTCGAAGGGGCGCAGGGCGTCTTGCTCGATGTGGATCACGGCACTTACCCATATGTGACCTCATCGAACACGGTGGCTGGGCACGCCGCCGCCGGATCGGGCCTTGGCCCCGGCGCGGTCGGCTATGTGCTGGGCATCGTCAAAGCCTATACAACGCGGGTCGGCGAAGGGCCGTTTCCGACAGAACTGACGGACGATATTGGCCGCCGGCTTGGCGAGCGCGGTCATGAATTCGGCACCGTGACCGGCCGGCAGCGCCGATGCGGCTGGTTCGATGCAGCGCTGGTGCGTCAGAGCCTGAAAATATCCGGCGTACACGGTATTGCGCTGACCAAGCTCGATGTCCTCGACGGCTTTGAAGAACTGAAGGTCTGCACCGGCTATCGCATCAACGGAAAAGACTACGACTATCTTCCGGCGGGCGCCCACAATCAGGCGGCGGCCGAACCTGTCTATGAAACCATGGCGGGCTGGTCCGGTTCGACCGAGCGCGCACGGTCATGGGCGGATCTGCCGGCGGAGGCGGTGAAATATGTGCGCCGCATTGAAGAGATTTTGGAAACACCGATCGCGCTTGTGTCGACAAGCCCTGAACGGGACGATGTTATCCTGATGAAGGATCCGTTCCAGGATTAGGGCGCCGCTCACGCGCTTGTGGTTTATGGGGCGTTGCCCCCGGCCCGCC
Organism: uncultured Parvularculaceae bacterium; assembly: GCA_947259815.1. Lineage (GTDB taxonomy): Bacteria > Pseudomonadota > Alphaproteobacteria > Caulobacterales > Parvularculaceae > Hyphococcus. Next base: position 1,437 of record CAMYNO010000121.1, on the reverse strand, counting down.
GCCGGGGGTAAATTCCTTTCATGAAAAACGCAAAAGATCTGATTTTCGCCGCCGTGCTTGTTGTCGGGATTGGCGCCTTCGCCATATTCGGTCGAACGTCGGCGACGGATGCGGATTACGCCATCGCCGAAGAGCCAGAAATTATCGCGGCGACATTTTCTTCCGCCTGGTGTTCGGCCTGCAAGATTCTGGAGCCGCGGCTTAAAACCGTGATCCCTGACTTCGCCGATGATCCGGTAAAATTCGTCAAGCTGGATTTCACCCTCGGCCAGCGCGGCGCCGTTGCGGACAAGGCCGAGCGCGAAGGTCTCGGCGATATCTATCCGGACTATAAGGGCGCAACCGGCTTCACGTTATTGGTGGATGCAGACACCGGCCAGATCGTCGATAGCCTGACCATCAAGCATTCCGAACAGGCGATGCGCGCAGCGATCGCCCAGGCTATTGCAGCGGCGCGGCAGAACTAGACCGTATACGGCATAAAAGAAAACCCGCCCCATTCCGGGCGTTGCGGCTTGCGAATTTATTGCAACTTGTAATGTTTTCTTCATACCGATTTTTCTTGCGAAAACACGGGAACTGAGGCAGTATTTTCCTGTTCCGAGGGGCGTCCCGCCTGTCGTCAAAGTACGACTTGTTCGTGCGACGCGCACCTCGCAGAAGCAGGCCGGAATGCGCATTCCATGCGTCGGCCAATGCGAGCAATGCGCGCCAAGGAACCAGGGCACATGGGACTGAGACGTACTCTTTGAACCTGATCCGGGTCATGCCGGCGCCAGGAACGGAACATTTGCGCCTTTTCTACGAAGGCGCTGCAAAGTCAGGTCTGGAGACCGTATGGTCAAAGGATCGCATCGGCCGATTTCCTCATCGCCGGATCCCTAGCCTATGGCAGCGGTGAGGAGAGCGGTAAGCTCACTGGTCGCGTATAGCTTAAATTCATCCGCATCATGAATGCGGCGTGTCCTCCATACGCCGCAGCGGATCAGAACGGATTGAGCGTATAGCCGCCCTGTTGTAACTGGGCGTGGGCGGTCATGGCGGAAAGCGCCATCTCAACGCCGGGGGCGAGATCGTCCGTCGTGACGCCGTAATAGGCGGCGCTCTGGCCGCAGACGATGATGCGCACATTGTGCTTCTTCAGCGCCTCAATCAACGGAAGCGAGTCGCTTGCAGTCTTCGTGACGTCCTTGACCGCTTTGCCATGAATCACCGCCGCGAGGTGAATATTTTCCGGACCGACTCCGGCGCGCGCGTGCATATTGAGAAAACGCGCCGTGGTGATCAGCAACCGATTGGGCTCGCCTTCATCGGCTTTTTCGCGCGTGTCGAAACTGACCTTGAACGCGGTGTCGGCGGGTATCGTCGCCGCGCCGGGGACGGCGGCAGTGGGGCCGTAGCCGTCAATCACGGGGCCTGTTTCAAAACCGGGCTGCG
>CAMYNO010000120.1 GCA_947259815.1 uncultured Parvularculaceae bacterium | reverse complement strand
TAGCGCAGCGCTTAACATTCCGGTGACATAATCTCCACCGGAATGAACGAAGCTACACTATTGCTAATAGACATCACTTTTATACCGGAACTGTTGAATGAGTTTCGACACCGACTCCTCACCAAGTATCCTTTTTAACGCGGCGCCAACGCCGTCACCGACTCTCGCCCGGCTGCCGCTTACATAAATCGCGGCGCCATTTTTCAGCCATCGTCGCAATTCGCTTTTTTCATCACGAAGAACATCTTGCACTAATCTTTGCTCGCCATCGTCCATAAAGCACAGATCCAGCCGCGCGAGCGCGCCTGAGGCGCGCCAGCCTTCAATCTCATCGCGGAAGAGGTAATCGCTTTCGATGCTACGCTCGCCAAAGATCAGCCAGTTCTGGCGGCGCCCTGCGGCGATGCGCTCCTTCATATGTGCGCGTAAGCCGGCGACACCCGAACCGGCGCTGATCAGGATTATCGGCCTGTCATCTTCAGGACCATGAAAGGAGGGATTGCGTCGCAACCTCATTTCTATTGCCGACCCTTGCGATGCGTGTTCCGTCAGCCAACCGGAGCCGGCGCCAAGCCGGCCGTCAGGATGGCGCATCTGACGCACGACCAGTTCCGCCTTGCCGTCCGCCGGGAGGGACGCCAACGAATATTCACGGGGCGGCATTGGGCGCAACGCATCGACAAGCGCTTGCGGTTCCACGTTTCGCATCGCGGCAAGCTCATCAGCTTCCAGCAATGTTAATTGCACCAGCGCCTCCCGCAGGCTCATCGTTTTATCGCGCAGCACCACCAATGTATTTCCGTCAAGGCCCGTAACGTTCAAAATGCGCTCGACCGAATTCGGGTCATTATGTGGCGCGACAACCGCAATGTCGCCGGCGCACCAGCTCGGCAAGACGCCTGATGGTTTCAAACTCACATGAAAAACCGGCGGATTTTCGCTGCCGGAATTGAGCAGCCGCCGTTCTTCAAGACGCCATGTTTCGAAACCTGATGCGTTGGTTTCGCCCGCTCCACTCAGTTCTTCGAGTGTTGCAAACCATTTCCCGATCGCCTCTTCATCGCCGCGGTCAACATCAATGCGTTGGAATAGCGCCACAGCGCCGCTCTTGGTTAGCCAGTGGTCGAGACGGCGTCCAAATGCACAAAAATCGCGGTAATTTTTATCGCCGAGCGCAAGGACGCCATAACGAAGATGCGAAAGCCCCGCAGGGGCAGCCATCTCGCGTGCTAAAAACCGGATCGCCGTGTCCGGCGGGTCGCCCTCGCCAGTCGTGCTTGCGATAAAGAGCGCTGTTTGTGCGTTTTTCAGTTCTGAAATATCGAGCACTGAAATGTCTATGAGGCGCGCGCGCCGACCGCCCTGTTCTAGCGCCCGCGCCGTCCTTTCTGCTATTTCTACAGCTACGCCGGTTTGGGTTGCATAGACGACCAATATAGCGCTGCTATCGTCTTGCCTTTCCAGCTCTGCTTCTGTTTGCGCCGGTTTGTTTTTTCTCCACACCGTCATTCGTATAAAGAGAGAATAAAGCGCTGCTGCGCCCGCCGCTTCGGCTGCCGCCAGCATTGCAGGGGATAGAAACTGGGCGGCATTCACCTCCAGAAGCCAAAGGAGGCCGAGCACAGCAGAAATGAAAAGCGTTACAATCGCCATAAGGCGCCCCGCCGCCTTTAATGGATGAACAAAATTACAAGCAGTAGCGGCGCAATAAATCCGAACCCGACCAACGGCCAGGTGGATGGACGGCGCTCCGCATGAAGCTGCATAATGACAAGCCCCGTCACACAGAAAACCACACAGGCTGCTGCGAAGACATCGATGAACCAGCGCCAGGCCGTTCCCGTATCGCGCCCCTTATGCAGATCGTTGAAATAGGAAACCCAGCCGCGAAACGTCGCTTCATAAAGGACATCGCCGGTGGCGAGATCTATGCTGAGCCAGGCGTCGCCGCCCGGCCCCGGCATGGCGAGGTAAATTTCATCGCCCGACCATTCCGCCGGGCGGTTCCCGACTAACAGCGACATTTCCTTTGACAGCCAGCTCTGCAATTCTTCCGGCAGCGGATGGCTCCCGCCGCCTTCCAAACTTTGCAGGCCGGCCAAAAGGCTCTCCGGCGCCTTACTTTCCAAAGTCGTCACTTTTGACTGCGCCGGTATGTCGCCCGCATGATTGAGCGTGAAGCCGGTAACGGCGAATGCGAGCATACCGATCAGACTTACAGCTGCACTGATCCAGTGCCATTGAAGCAGATGCCTCAGCCAAAATGATCTATACGAAGCATTCATCGCACCAGCGCCTCGACTTGAACGCACCCCAGAGCCACACGCTCATTCAGTATTTTTTAGCTGCATCGGCCTCATCGACGACGCCGTCCCCGTTTGTATCAAGACGGTCGAACATGCGTTTTCCAGACTTTTTAAATTCCTCACGCGTCATGACTCCGTCCTTATCGTCGTCAAGGACGTCAAAACGCACATATGCCTGCTTGAGCTGCCGGTCACGCTGCTCGGCGAGATCCTGATCAAGCCGAGCTTCATATTCAGCCACATACTCGTCCGGCGCCACGCCGCCATCGCTGTCCATATCTCTGACGTCATAACCCTGATCACGCGCCGCGTAGAATTCCGCTTCGGAAACACGACCGTCGCCATTGAGATCGTAAGCTTCAAAGAACGCTTCCTTACTGTGTCCACCGCCGCGCCGCCGCACGGGACGCTCCTGTTGCGCGGTTGCAACCGTGTCTCCTTCAGTCGCTTGCACCGCCGTCGCACATGCCGACAATTCAAGCCCGGCAATTGCAGCCGCACTCATCACCAATACTCTTTTCATGCTAGTCTCCATTTTCATACTCGTCGCACACCCTCCCTCAGGGCATGACTTCGAAGGTTAAGGATGTCGTGTAACTGCGAATGTCTGTTTCGGCGCCATCAGGCGACGCAGCGCGATGGCGCGTCATCAACAGATACATGCCCGGCTGGTCAAAGCTGATTATCGTCACGCCGTCGCTGGTTTTGACATGGCGTTCGCCCTTGTCGTCAGCATAAGCGCCGCCGTCGCGGGTCAGCGTCATCTCCTGAGCAGCAAGTGTTTTTCCGTCGAATGTCACCCGGAAAGAAAATCCTTCATCGAGATAGATTTCGCTTGGATGGGTGACTGGCTCTATGTGCAAGCGGCCAATCCTGGTTTCTAATACCTTTTGCGTTGGCGCACCCTTTGTCACATAAACGTCGGCTACCGTCGCGGTTTGTGTCGTGATGGTTTTTGTACCCTCAGGCTGAGGCAGCTCGTTTCTTTCCTCATCGAAGACCGGCTTCAGCTCGCCGTCCGGCATCTCGAACATGCGGCCCTTGCGGCCAAGGCGTTCGCCCGTCGAAAAGCGGTAGGTGCCGTTCTGGGAAAGCGCCTGTTCGATAACCGTGATCTGCTTCAGTTCGACGATCTTGTCGTATGTGTTTTGCGTTCCGTCAGGAGAATAAAAACGCCAGTCCTGAGAAT
>CAMYNO010000119.1 GCA_947259815.1 uncultured Parvularculaceae bacterium | reverse complement strand
GCGGTCGCGTTCGCCCGCCTGAGAGCAGCGGCTGATACGCCATTATTCCGGATGGGTCTCTACTCATCGGCCAAATAATCCGCGAGCCGGTCCAATTCCGCATCTGTAATATCGGTGGATCGGAACGGCGGCATTTCGATGAGGCCCTGCCGGACGATTTGCTTGACGAAATCCGCCGGCAATTCGGCACGTTGCTCCAACGGAGCCTCGTCGCCAAAGCCCCGTTTTTCGAGCATCATGGTGCCAGGGTGACCCAGACCGGCGCTATGACATCCACTGCAATGGCGATCATAAAGCGCTTCTCCCGATAACGGCGCCGGGCTATCGATAGTATCGAAGTCCGCTGCCAGCAAGCTTGCGACGTCATTTTCCGGCAGGTGAATTGACGTTTCGGCGACGGGTTCTCCAAGCACTGGCTGAGTAGACTCTTCTGCTACAATTGCCAAGTCTTCAGCATTATTGGAATTAGAATTATCGCCGCAGCCTGCGACGCCAGCTAATGCCGCAACGCAAACAGTCATCAAGGTCCAATGGGAATTCTGATTTATCATTTATCCGCCTATCGCCGCTTTGCCAGGGGAAAGTATGTGTTCCGGATCCAACGCATCCTTGACAATCATGGCCAACTGTTGCTGCGCGCCGTTATTCCAATCATAAATACCTGCAGATAGATGTTCTAATTCTGGCGCCGAATGCGATTGTCCAAAACCATTTGCAGCAGCGGTTGAAACGATCTCTTCCGCGCACGCTTGCGCGCTTGCACGAGCGTCAGGGTCATTTCGATCAAACGTCAGGGTTGCCGTATGGTTCACATTGCGCCAGACAGCATCGAAACTCGCAAGGAAATCCTGGCTATGCCGCGCGCAGACTTCCCTTTGCATCTTTGCCAACCACAAAACGTCAGCGCCCGTAATTGACGAAACCGGGCTCACCCGCATAATTCCACCGCCATTCCACTTTGCCAGCGGTGACAAGAAATCCTGCGGCGCGCCGCCAATAACGGCTGTCGATCTCATTTTCCAGACCCGATCATCCGCACCGAGACTATCCGCATCGTGTACTGTCGCGCCGGGAACAGCTTCAAATGTCTGCTTGACAATATTCCATGCAAATTCAACATTTTTCGGTACGCCGTAAAGGCAACCGAACAGATTCCATTCCCCGACCCCGACGAACTCCGCAAGTGTTTTGGCCTCGGCGTCACTGACCGGGCCATCTGAATTCGGACGACTGCCGTGTAACGCCGCCTCATAAAGGCCGTTTGTAATCGCAACCCCGTTCGTAACCACCATGTTAATTTTAAGTGGCTGCAGCGCGTCAACAAGCGGCGCTAATGAATCAAAATTATCAACACTTACCATGAAGGGTTTTGCCGCCGGCGGCTTCGGCATCAGCCACATGCCGAGTTTCGTCACAACGCCGTAATTTGATTGGGTAAAGGCGCCGTCGACCCAGGGTCCGTAGCCAAATTTGAAGAGTTGCCAACAGTCGCTATTCGGCATCGCGCCCATACCTGTGCGAACCAATTCGCCGTCTGGCAGAATTGCTTCCATGCCGCATTGCATCAGGAAATGGTCCGCATAGCCCGTATACCCGGCTTTTCTATCAAGAAAGCCGGCGATGACGCTTTCTTCGGGGTTGTCGCCAGAATCGACCGTTAGCGCCACGCCGCGCGCCTCAAGCGCTTCGTGCAAAGCCCGATAGGTGACGCCTGGCTCGACCATGCAATAAGCAAGGCGTTCGTCGATCTCAACGATCTTATTCATATTCCTCAGATCGAGCGCGACTGCGCCGGCGACTTGTGGCGCTCCCTCACCTATGTCCATCCCGTTGCAAAAATGCCAGATAATTGCATTGTTCGCTCGTGCGACCGCCAAAACAGTCTGTACGTCGTCTGTACTTTCCGGCAAGACGGCCAACGCTGGCAGACGCGTTGAATCAGCCGGCGCGGTCAATGTTTCAGCATAAACACCGAGGTCCTCCGGAGACGATAGAACCTTATTTGCGCTGAGCGCGCTCGTCATGGCGTCGACCACCGCGGCCTTTCGCGCGTTGTCCGTAATCGGCGTCGCAGTCATTTTTTTCCTCCCAGCTAAATTTACTCGAAGCAGCCAGTTTAATCTCTTGGCGGCAAGACGATCGGCAATCCGTCAAGCGCTGAGGTGTCGATGTCGAAAAAATGGTCGCGAGCGGCCGCATCAATCGTCTGAGCGGGCTCATTGCTCCGCCAAGTATAGTGGCACGTCTGGCAAAATAGCACACGCCAGACAACTGAACCGCCTTCTGTACCCTCATAATCAATTCGCGGCGATGAGGCGCCGCACCGGGGACAAGTCATTTTCCGGAACGCTCCTGCATTACCTGAATCGTTTTTGCTAGTTCATCGATGGCGGGTCCACTCGGCGGTGAAACGAGCTTTGCCTCACCCAACGGGTCGGGAGCCATAAAACTCGTTGCATCGATAATCAACCGGTGCCCTTTTCCGGGCGTTACGGCAGCCGGGTCAATTGGCACCATTGGCATATTCGGCAACACAATTATGTCGTCAGGCCGCGTGCGGGTCGAAAGGGCCCACATCACCTGATTAAGATCGAACGGATCAACATCAGCGTCCACCATGAATATATTCTTCAAGTACATGAGGCCATGTGGGGTGCCGAGCGCCCGCATGGCGACGGATTTCGCAAAACCAGCCATGCGGTTTTCCACGGCAATAACTGCTGAAAGGCCATGATGGTAGAGCGCGTTGACGGCTTTGATCTCAGGAAAACTTTCCTTCAGTTGCGAGTAAATTGGCGCGGAAGTATGCAATCCGATCAGCGTGTCATGCTCCGTCCAACCGCGGCCGATATAGATGCTTTCATAGATCGGATCATTGCGGTGCGACACCGCTGTAACCTTGAACAAAGGTGCGCGGCGCACGCCGCTATATGAACCCGGAAATTCGCCGAACGGCCCTTCTGGCGCGCGCTCCCCATGGAGGAGTTCAGCTTCTATAACATATTCGGTGTCGGCCAATATATCGATGCCGTTACCGGACTCTGTTAAAGTGATCGGTGCGCCCATCATCGCCGACGCGTACTCATACTCAGATTCTTCGTACCCAACGGGCGTACCGGCGAATAATGCCACCGCCGGATGGTTGCCAAGCATCACGGCGATTTTGAGTGGCTTGCCCTCCTTTTCCGCCGTCATGATCTGGCGCCCCATATCATGAGACGGGATGGTCATTAACGAAATAAGGTCCGGACCGTGCGCCTGCAGACGGTAAATTCCAACATTTTGTTTGTTGAAGTCGTCTGGATCAATCGGATCGCGGGAGGCGACCGAAGCCTTGCCGATATAAAATCCGCCGTCATAGGCGTTAATCCGGTAAAGCGGCAGCAACTCATACAAGTTGATG
>CAMYNO010000118.1 GCA_947259815.1 uncultured Parvularculaceae bacterium | reverse complement strand
CGCCCATGAGGTGACCGAGGAAATTGCAAGGCTAGTGATCGGCGAGCTTCACGACGAGGAACTTGACGCCCGCGATGCGCCGCATGCGGAGCCGGCCGAACGGATGCCGGCGGTGAAACCCGTTGAGATCGAAGAGAAAGCTGACGACAGCGACGACGTGATGGAACCGGCCGAAACTTTCGCCGAAGAAAGCGCGCCGCCGGTTCAGACAGCGGCGAGCGAAAACGCTGAAACGGATGAGGGGCAGAGCGACATGAACAGCGACGACAAGGAAGATGACAACGAAGAAGAAACGCCAGCCGCCGCCGCACAAGAAGAAACGGCGGAAACTGAAACCGAACCCGAACCGGAAGCCGTGAGCGAAACTGACATGGAAACGTCGAACGAGGAAGAAACACGCGCGGCAATCGACAATGCTGGCGAAGACTCTATCGAGGAAGAGGCGCAGACAATGGAAGAGACAACCGAACCGACCGCGAAACCAAAACCCGGCGACGGGAGCGTGCTTGATCGCATCCGGGCAAAACGCTCGACCCCGGCTGAGGACGCCGAGCAGCCAGAGGCGACCCTTGAAGATGTCGCCGCGGCAATCGCCAGCGCGGCTGCGGGCGAGCCGGTCGAGGAATTTAAAAGCGACGAGGAAGAGGGCGAACCGGCGATTGCGCCGCTGAAGTCGGTTCAGACGAAAGAATGGCGACGTAAGGTCCGCGACTCGGTCGATGAGACACGGGGCGAGTTGAAAGAGGCGCATTCAAGCGTTCGTAAATTGCGCAAGTCGCTGACCGAAATGCAGCGCCGCAAGAACAGCCGGCGCGAACTCATCTCTTCGAGCCTTCAGCGTGCGGAAGAGCTGCTCGACCAGGTTCGAAAAGACCTGTTCAAGTAAAAAGGGCGCAGCTTTCTCATGGCGGTTCAGCCCATCGACACAGAAACGGCGCCGTCGCCTGCGCGCTTCGCCATGTCGGTCGATGTGGAGGATTATTTTCAGGTATGGGCGTTCTCTGACGTCATCTCGCGTGACAGTTGGGACGGGTTCGCCCCGCGCGTGGCCGATGCGACGCGGGTCTGCCTCGACCTGTTTGAAAAAAACGACGTGCAGGCGACCTTTTTTGTGCTTGGCTGGGTTGCTGAGCGTTATCCGGAATTGATTCGAGACATTGTCGCGCGCGGTCACGAGCTGGCGAGCCATGGGCTCGATCACACAAAAGTAAATGATCAGACCAGAGAAGAATTCTTCGACGATATTACAGGCAGCAAAGCCATTCTTGAGGATATCGGCGGCGTTGAGGTGACAGGCTATCGCGCGGCCGGATTTTCAATCGACCGAAACACGCCCTGGGCGCATGAGATGTTGCACCGGGCCGGATATCGTTATTCCTCAAGTGCGCATCCTATCGCGCACGACCATTATGGCGACGCTAAAGGCGCGCAGGCGCCGCATCATCCGTTAGCGAATTGCGACTTTCTAGAAGCGCCGGTGGCGACGACGGATATTTTAGGGCGCCGTGTCAGCTGCGCCGGGGGCGGCTGGTTTCGCGCCGCGCCTTATGAACTGTCCGAACGCCTGATCGCCCGTGCGGCGGCGCGTCTTGATGGGCCGGTCATTTTTTATTTTCACCCCTGGGAGATCGACGCCGAACAACCGCAGATAAACGGTGCGTCCTATAAATCGAAGCTGCGCCACTATCTCAACCTGAAATCCATGCCGCAAAAGCTTGACCGTTTGCTTTCTCGCTGGCCGTGGGGGCGGGTCGACGCAGCGCTCGGTCTGGGCGGCGGCTCATGACCGCGGCCGCTGCTATCTCGCCGCGTGAGGCGCCCGTCACGATCCGCAAGGCAACGCTAGGCGACGCTGCCGCTATCGACGCTTATGTCGAGCGCCATGATGCGGGAACGATCTTTCATCGCGCGGGATGGGCGGCGGCGGCGCGGGCGGCCTATGGCTATGACGACGTCTCCCTGCTCGCATGGCGCGACGAGGACATCGTTGGCGCCCTGCCGCTTGTGGATGTGCGCGCGCCTTTATTGGGCCGGTCGCTTGTCTCCACGGCATTCTCCGTCGCCGGCGGCCCGATAGGCGACGACGCGCAGATTGTAAACCAGCTGGCGGATGAGGCGGCGGCGTTGGGCGAAGCGCTGGGCGTCAACTATCTGGAACTTCGATCCAATCCGTCCTTGCCGCCGGAATGGGCAGAGAAAACCGGTGTCTACGCTGCGTTCGAACTGCCCTTGCCGGCGAGCGAGAAAGACAACCTCGCCATGATCCCACGCAAGCGCCGCGCGGAGTTGCGCAAGGCGATCAAGTCGGCGCAGGCCGGCGATCTGAAATTGCGCATAGCGTCGGATACGGATGAATTCTACGGGCTTTACGCGGCCAGCCTACGCGATCATGGCACGCCCATCTTTCCCAGGCGTTTTCTCGATGCGCTTGTCGGGGGCTATGCGAAAGAGGTTGAGATTTCCATCGCCGACTGGCATGGCGCGCCGGTAGCGGCCCTGCTCAGTTTTTACGATAAGGGTATCGTGCGGCCCTATTATATTGGCGCATTGCCGGCGGCGCGCGCGGCCCGTGCGGCGGAGTATCTTTACTGGTCACAGATGCGCCGCGCGGCGGAAAGAGGATGCGCGCGGTTTGATTTCGGGCGCAGCAAGATCGGTTCCGGCCCCTATCATTTCAAAAAGCTCTGGGGCGCGGAAGCTCAACCATTGACCTATCGCATGCGCCTTGTGCGCGCGGCGGAAATTCCCGACGTCAATCCGAATAATCCGAAATTCGCCGCTTTTGTTTCCATGTGGCGGCGAATGCCGCTTGCCGCCGCGAACCGGATCGGGCCGATGATCGCGGGGAACTTTCCATGAGTAACGCCCCGGAAGTTCTGTTTCTGGCGCACCGGATTCCTTATCCGCCGGACAAGGGCGACAAGATCCGCTCATGGCGGCTGCTGCAATTTCTGGCGGCGCGCTATCGCGTCCATCTCGCCTGTTTCGTGGACGATCCGGCGGACTTTGCGCACAAGGATATGCTATCGGAAATTTGCGAAAGCGCCACGCTTCTACCGCTTGACCGGACGATCGCCACGGCGCGCAGCACGCGCGGGTTGCTTGCCGGCGAGCCTTTAACGCTCGCTTATTTTCGCGATGCGCGCATGATGCGTGCTGTCGAGGCTTTGCGCCGGCGCCCGCTCGCGGCGGAGATCGCGTTTTCATCGACCATGGCGCAATATATCGAAACCGGCGTTGCGGGCCGTCCGCGCCTGATTGATTTTTGCGATGCGGATTCCGAAAAATTCTCAGCCTATGCGGGCGATGCGCGCTTCCCCATGAAATTCGTGCTTGCGCGTGAGGGAAAGACGCTGGCGGCCTATGAAAACGCCGTTGCGAATTGGGCGGACGCAAGTTTCGCAATCACCGGGGACGAGGCGGCGCAGTTTAACCGGCGCGCCGGCCTCAGCCGTCCGGTCGGCTGGTGGTCAAATGGGGTGGATACGGAATATTTCGATCCGTCCTGCACGAATGATGTTCCGGGCGGCGCGGCGGACATCGTCTTTACCGGCGCCATGGATTATCGCGCCAATATCGACGCTGTGCTGTATTTCGTGGAAGAAGTCTGGCCGGCTGTACGCCGCGCGGCGCCGTCGGCGACATTCGCGATTGTCGGTGCGCGGCCGTCGCGGGCTGTCATGGCGCTTGGAGAAGTCGACGGCGTTTGCGTTACCGGGCGCGTTGAAGATATTCGCCCGTGGATTTGCGCTGCGAAACTGGCGGTCGCGCCGCTTAGAATCGCACGGGGCATTCAGAACAAGGCTCTTGAGGCGATGGCCATGGCGACGCCCATGGTCGCGACAAGCGCTGCGGCGACGGGACTTTCCGTGCGGGCGGGCGAGGAGATCGTGATTGCCGACACTGCGGAAGAGTATGCCGCCGCGATCATTGAGCTATTGAACGATGGTGCGCGTCTCGCCGCAATCGGCGCCGCGGCCCGGCGGCGCGTCGTTACCGATTATGGATGGGATCGCCAGCTCGCGCGGTTCGATGCAGCGCTTCAGTCCGCGCTTGCATCGCCGTCGTCATCTGCTTCATCCGCAGCCTGATCTTCCAATATATCAAAGAATGCAGCGCGTGCGGGTGAGGGCGTCCGGTCGATCTGTAAATCGAAAACATCCGGCCGCGAATAATGCCCCGCAATATCGCAGGCGGCTTTCGCGGCGCGCACCATGTCGAGAGACCCTTCGGCGATGAGCACCGTCTCTTCGCTGTCGGCGGCGGCGATGATTTCCCCGCGCGGATCAATGATCGCCGACTGGCCTGTATGCTCCCACACGCCGAGCGGGCGCCAGCGTTCCGGAATATCTTTTTCCAGACGCAGACCGGCCGCGCATATCACATAGGCGCCGGCCTGGCTGGCGAAGGCGCGCGACAACAGATGCTGGCGCGCCCAGCAATATTCGCCCGGTCCCGGCGTTTTTTCCCAGCCGGGCCAGAGCGCGGCATGGATTTGCGTTCCCTGCGCCGCCAAGGCGTAGCCGGGCAGCATCATCTGATGCTCCCAACAATTGAGCGCGCTGATGCGGCCATAGGGGCGGGAAATTGTTCGCAGTCCCGCGCCGTCGCCATCTCCCCAGATAATGCGTTCGGCGTGCGTCGGTTTTAACTTACGGTGCCGATTGAGAATCTCTCCCTCGCGCCCGATGGTGAGCGCCGTGCAATAGGCTGTACCCTCTGTATGGGGATCTTTTTCCACCGTGCCGATAACGACATCAATGCCGGCGTTGCGCGCCGCGTCGCATAAATAGGCCGTCTCCGGTCCGGGAATGTCGATGGCGTTTTCAAGATAGACGGCGCTCGCCTCCCAGGTGAGGTCGGTGATCTGACCCTCGACCCAGAAGGGATAGCCGGGAAGCCAGGTTTCGCCAAAGACCGCGATATCCGCGCCTTTCGCGCCCGCTTCGCCGATCAGGGCGGCCGCTTTCTGTGTCGAGGCGGCTTTGTCGAATAAAACCGGGGCCGCCTGGACAGCGGCCATCTTGAAAGAATTCCCTCGCGTCATAGGCGAATTTTAGCGCAAGGCACCGTCCGAGTCACGAAAATGTACCGAGTTACAAAGGCTTCGCCCTGTTGGCTTGTTGGTTAACAGACGGTAAAGTAAGGGCCTGCACTGTGCAGCATTGGGGTGATCAGGGGTACCATATGACACGAATTCTGCTTCCGCTGGCTATTGTGGCTGCGATGTATTTCGGACCGTTGTTTGCTGAGACAACGTCCGGTTCCGCGACGGGCAGCGCCGAAACGCTGCGGACTGGTGAAATTTTCATCGGCAATATGATTGGGTGTTTGGTTGAGCTGCGCATGCCGGTTGGCGAGGCTTGTTCCTATGCGGGTGAGTTTCACGACAGTTCCATGGTCGGCCATGTGGTGAACTGGGCGGCGCTGGCGGCGCTTGCGGCGGCGCTTCTGGGGATTATCGGGCTGTTGCCGGTAATCGGGCGGCTTACCAGTATTATCACCGTGCTTGCCGGTCTTGGCGCGGTCGGGGCGATGGGGCTCATGACGCTGACCCTTCTGGGCACGGACGACGGTCTGGGCGCGATACGCTGGGGGACATATCTTACCGCCGGCGCCGGTTTGCTGACGGTGATTGCCGGTCTCGGCGGGATGCGCGGGGCGCGGTAAGCGCCTTCGCCTCCAAAAAACGAACAAAGAAAAAGGCCGCTCATGAAGAGCGGCCTTTTTTTTGGACTGCAAATGCAGCCCGTCCCAGCCCCGTAAAACTTTGTCAGCGCAGCGGAGAGCGGTTCTGGCTCAAAAACGCTGGCGCCGTTGCATTGCCATTGGCGGACTTTTGAACATTTTCTTCGCCCTCGGCCGTATTCACCGGTCGCGGCGCCGGCGGCGGCGATGATGGACGCGCGCGGCGGAAATCTTTTGCAGAAGCGTCGGAAAGCGGATCGTCCGAGTGACGGCAATTGCCCTCGAAATGCGCGCCGGTTTCAACCGACAGCGAGCTATGCAGGATGTCGCCCTGAATGCGCGCCGTTGACGCCAGCGATACCGACTTGGCGCGAATGGCGCCGTCGACGGCGCCGCGTACGACGATTGATTCACAGATGATTTCGCCTTTGACGCTCGCCTTGTCGCCAACGATCAGCGAGCCGGCTTTGATGTCGCCTTCAAGCGAGCCGTCAAACTGAATTTCTCCGGCGGAATTAATGTTTCCGCGCATGACCACATCCTGAGAAATGATCGACGGCACATTGGAAGCGCGCGGCGCGTTCTGCCGTTTTACAGGTGAAGGCGCTGCTGCCGCCGCGTCAGTGCGCGCGGCCGGCGCATCCTTGCCCTCAGAATTTTTGCCAGTCTTAGCTTTCGAAAACATATCTACCTGCCTCGATAAAGCGGCGGGGGTTAACCGGACGCTTCTTGTAAAGAACTTCATAGTGGACATGCGGCCCGGTGGAGCGTCCGCTATTGCCCAATTCGCCGACCTGATCGTGGAGTTCGACTGTCTGTCCCCGACGAACCTTGATCCTGTTCATATGCGCGTATCGCGTTACGAATCCGTTGCCGTGGTCAATTTCAACGACGCGGCCGAAGCCGGAACGGGTGCCCGCGAAATGCACAACGCCAGCTGCCGTCGCTGTCACGGGCGAGGCCCAGGGCGCGGAAAAGTCAACGCCATGATGGCTTGCGTGTTTGCCGTTGATCGGGTCGCGGCGAACGCCAAAGCCGCTGGTCATGCGCCGGTTGACGGTCAGCGGCGATGACAGGGGCAAATGATGTAACACCCCTTGCAACGCTTCGAGCTCATCAACGGAGGCGGCGACGCGATTGGCGTGGGCGTAATAGCGTGTCGGAAGGGTCGCCTCGCTACCGGGCTCGATAAACGGGCCGCCTTGCGCAAGGGAAATATTTGAAATCTTCGCCGGCGTAATCAGCGTATCGGGATCAACGCCTGTCGAACTGATGACCTGGCGCAGCTCGCTGATGCGCTGCTCGGTTTTTTCCTCGATCGCAGCGATCAACATCATCTGTTCGGAGTATAGCTCTGCCGCGGCCTTTTCCATCAGGTTAATGGATTGTGCGGCGTCGCCGCTTTCCTCGCTGCCTTCATTGCGCTCGCGCGCCTCGGTGGCGGCTTCCTTGCGCAGGATGGAGACCCGCGACTGGCGCGGCGTCGCCTCGCCCGGCGCAACGTCGATCATGACGCGATTGCCGTTGACCGGCTTTTGTCCGTTCGGACCGCCGGCGGCGGATAGGCCCTCGGCCTGTAGATTGAGTTTCTGGTCGATGGCGGCCTTGCGATCGACCATGTTGGTCAATACGCGATGGCGCGCCCAGATGTCGTCCATCGTCTCGTCGAACTGACGTTTATAGGTGTGATTGAGATAGGCGATATCGTCGTAAGCGGTCTTCGCCTCGTTAAGACGCTTGGACAGATTAGTCTGCATGACGAGCCGTTCGCGCTCTTTTGCGACAATGATCTGCTCTTTGAATACGACGTTCACAGACGCATATGCTACCCAAAGCAATGCGCCCAACGCGACAACCGCAAACGCGATCTGCGTCTGCGCCGACATCGAGATAAAATGCACGACGCCGTCGCTGCGGTGATAAATTTGCCGCTCTTTAAAGAGCCGGCTGAATACGCGTTTTAAGTTGCCGGTACGACGGCTCATTCAACAAACGCCCCTTGGCCACATAACAATACAATTATGCGCTGCCACCCCTTAAGATATTGCACCGCATTTCCGAACATTACGCAACAGTTATGTGATGGTGTAACGTGGATTTTCATAATTTCCTTAACGGAAGATCATTGAAATAGCCAGACTCTGCGACGCTTTTGTTTCAATTCGGGCCAATTACGACGTCCTCCTCATAATAGCTTCGATCGAGACCGGCGGCGTCACGCGCGGCGTGGTTGAATGGCGGCTTGAGACCGCCTGCGAAATGGCGCTCCCGCAGACTTTTGAAGGTCTTTTTGGGATCGTCGCCCCGTGCAGTGCAAACAGCGTG
>CAMYNO010000117.1 GCA_947259815.1 uncultured Parvularculaceae bacterium | reverse complement strand
TATTGCGGCCCGATCGAGCGAATGAGCCGCGCGTCAATAATTGTCTGCGCCGGGGCGGCCGCCTCAACCGATGGCTCAGGGGCAAATGTTTCTTCATCCACAGTCGCGGGGATCGCCACGCCAAGATGGGCTGGCGCATCATCCACAGACGGCGCACCATCCGGATCCGTCAGTTCCTCAAGCGGCGTTTGCGGCGGCGCTGCTTCCTCTTCAGCAGGCGCCTGGCCCACCGGCGGGATCGGCACGACTTCATATTCGCTCGCCGAAATCACACGCGGCCGCGGCGCCTCGGCGCGGGAGGTTGAAACCCGAACACGCGGCGCATCGCCAGCGTCGCCGTGAATGACCGCACCCTGATTATTGCCGGCGATCTGGATGCCGATCCAGATGGCGAAGGCAAGGATGAGAACAATGCCGAACAGGGAGCCGACTTTAACGCCGGGGCTCGATTCATAAGTAGGCGCCGAAGAAGAACGCGCAGGCTTTAGCGGCTCGGGCCTTGCCGCCGTCACCTCGCGCCGGAATTCCACCGCCACCGCATCGGCGTCTAGACCGAGATAGGCGGCGTAAACCTTGACGAAGCCGACCGCATAAGGCGTCGCCGGAAGCGCCGCGGTATTTCCGGTCTCAATCGCTTCGATATGTTCCGGCTTGATTTTCGTCGCTTCGGCGGCTTCGGAAATGTCGATCCCGGCCGCAAGGCGCGCACTCATCAAAAACGGGCCGGCTCCGTCCCCCGCCGCCGCAGCCCGCGACGCGGAAAGATCGATAATCTCTGCCGTTTTCTCCTGGGACATGCCCGTTTTAACCTTACCAACACAACCGACGGGGCCGCCGACATTATACTATTATGCCGCGATGCGAAGCATGAACGGCGCCACAGCCCCGGTCCTTTCGGAACTGTCATAAAGCGGTTCGCTCGCCCGTGGGTCATGATAACATGAAATCTCGTTCATCGCCCATGCCCAAAGCTAAAGGAAAATTCTGATGGCCTACGCTTCTTTCACGCTCGATATCGCCGACGGCATCGCCCATCTGCGCTTTTGCCGGCCGGAAAAGGCGAACGCCATGAACGCCGATTTCTGGCGCGAATTGCCCGAAGCGGTGAACGAGTTGTCGGACAACGCCGGCGCGCGGGTGATCGTTCTGTCCTCGGAGGGAAAGCATTTCACCGCCGGCATGGATATTTCGGTCTTTATGGACAATGGCCTGGAAATCGAAGGCGCCTCGCGCGAAATTCAGGCGGACGCTTTTCGTCACAAGGTAAAATTGCTGCAACGCGCTTTCACGGCGCTGGAAAATGCGCGCCAGCCGGTGCTCGCCGCGGTGCAGGGCGGGGCCATCGGCGCGGGCGTTGATCTCGTCACCGCCTGCGACTGCCGCTACGCGAGCGAGGACGCGTTTTTCTGCGTGCAGGAAACAGCCATCGGCATGACCGCCGATGTCGGCACATTCCCGCGGCTGATGAAAGTCATTCCCGAAGGCTGGGCGCGGCAGATGGCCTATACCGCCGAACGCCTGCCGGCGGACAAGGCCAGGGAAATCGGCCTCGTCAACGAAGTCTACCCGAACGCCGACGCCCTCCTCGAAGGCGTCATGGAAATCGCCGCGCGCATTGCGGCCCATTCGCCCCTTGCCGTGTCTGGCTCGAAGCGCATGGCGAATTACGCCCGTGACCATTCAACCGAGGACGCCCTCGACTACATCGCCACATGGAACGCCGCCATGCTGAGCGCGGAGGACATCAAGAACAGCTTCATGGCGCAGATGGAGAAGCGACAACCGGAATATAGCGACCTGAAACCGCTGAAAAAGACCCTCTAAGGCGCCGCCGCGACAGTCTTTCGCACGACAAACTGAACACTGGGAGGCCGGGCGGTCTTCCGCCGGCGCGGCGTATCGTTATATTTCGACTGGCATTTTCAAATTCCCCGCCGGCGCGCCGCGCCTCAGCGACAACAGAAAGAGCGCCGCGCCATGGTACAATTGACCCTGCCGAAAAACTCCAAGGTCAATAAATCCGGTAACCACTTCCCGGCCAAAGCCGGTGCCGGCGAAACGCGCATCTTCAAGGTCTATCGCTACGATCCGGGAACGGATGAAAATCCGCGCATCGATTCCTACGAGGTCGACATGACCGGCGTTTCCATGGTTCTCGACGGTCTGATCAAGATCAAGAACGAGATTGACCCGACCCTTTCCTTCCGTCGCTCCTGCCGCGAAGGGGTATGCGGGTCATGTTCCTTCAACATCAACGGCGCCAACACCCTCGCCTGCACGAAGGCGATGGACGAGCTTGGCGGCGGCGACATCACCGTCTACCCGCTGCCGCACCAGCCGGTCGTCAAGGACCTTGTTACCGACCTTTCCAATTTTTACGAACAACACGCCTATATCGAGCCGTTCCTCAAAGCCAAGGACGCCGAGCCAGGCGATGAATGGCGCCAGTCCCAGGAAGACCGCGCAAAGCTCGACGGGCTTTATGAGTGCATTCTCTGCGCCTGCTGCTCAACTTCCTGCCCGTCCTATTGGTGGAACGGCGAGAAGGAAGGCGGCGCGGAAGAATATCTCGGGCCGGCGGCGCTGCTTCAATCCTATCGCTGGCTTGCCGACAGCCGCGATCAGTATGCGAATGAACGCCTCGACAATCTTGAGGACGAGTTCAAACTCTATCGCTGCCACACCATCATGAACTGTGCGCAGGTCTGCCCCAAGCACCTCAATCCGGCCAAGGCCATTTCCGAAATCAAGAAGCTGATGGTCAATCGCCCGGATGGGAAACACACGGCGGAGTAAGCGCCCGCCTGCGCGGCTGATGTTGCG
>CAMYNO010000116.1 GCA_947259815.1 uncultured Parvularculaceae bacterium | reverse complement strand
TGCGAAGATGAGATAGGCGCACAGGAAGTAAAAGAGATAGACGACCAGCAAATTCGATGACATCAGTGAATTGATAATCGTTGCGGCGACGCTCTCATTTGCGCCCGTATCAATCGTCGTGCTGATGCCGATGCCGCCGGCGACGAATATCGTCGGCATGGTCAGGCCAACGGCGCCGATACCGAGCAGCTTGCCCATCATTAGCTGGTTGGCTGTGACCGACGACAGAAGGATTTCGACAATTTTGTTCGAGCGCTCTTCAATCGTGTTGGTCAGCAATAAATTCCCAACGCCAAAGATAATGACAAGCAGCATATAGGTCATCGCCGCCGGCAGGACGGACTCGATGCGGTCCTGAAGGCCGAGTCGAGCATCACCCGAGGCTTTGTCGGGACGGAACGCGGCGATGGGTGCTGTGACGTTCTCAATCATTCGCACGGCGTCGTCACTGACGCCCATTTCATTATATTTTTCGCGTTTCAGGGCGTTTGTGAGGGCGGTGGAAACGCGGGACTGAAGTTCCGTGTCGGTTATGTGCCGGCTCCAGAATTGTGCGCCAGGCGCGTTTTCATCGGCGCTGAAACCTTCAGGAATCAAAATCGCCGCGAACAGGGGGCGCGGTCCCTCCGGCGTTGAAACCAGCTTGTCTTCAAGGAGGTAGGGACGCAGCGTTGCCTCTGCCGCCGCAATCCCCGAGGCATTTTGAACTTCCGCGGGCATGTCGGCGCGGCGATAGGAAAGTTTAGGTTCGATATAGGCCGGGACGTTATCCGCCAGCAAAGGTTGCGCAGCGGTAAGCGCGGCGTCGACGCCGCCGGCCGCCTCAAACGCGGCAATGCGCGGGTCGGTTATCTCGCCGGGCGCGAACGGAGCAGCGAGCGCGGATGCGTCATCGCCGAGATTGGCGCGAAAATAAGCGTCGAGGCTTTCCAGCACAGTGTGCATTCGACGATGTTCGATGCGGTCGAGGATTGATGTTTCGTAGAGTCCTGTTTCGTCGTGAATAACGAAATACCGGACCGGCTTTGTGCGTTCGGCAACCCCGATTGCCGCGCTGACGCCAATAAAACCAAGCGGAAACATAAAGAGGAAAATTAAAAACCCACGCGAAAAAACATATTGGCGATATTCGCGCCAGGCGATGAGGAGAATTTGTTTCATGCCGCTGTCTCCCTGAAGGCGGCGCGGAGTTCATCATCTTCATCATCGCCGGCCAGAGCGACAAAAATGTCGTGAAGCGTGGCGCCCGCCTGTTCAAATCGGGTGATTGCGATGCCGGCGGCGATGGCGCGTTGAAGGAATGCCTGCGGATCAGCGCTTTCCTCCAGTTCTATCTCATACGTCGTCTCTTCGCCGCTATTGTCTTCAATGCGGATTTTTTCAACCCCGCCAAGGGCGGTTAGCTCATCAAGCGTCGCTGTCGTTCGAATATGCAGGCGCTGGGCAAAGGCTGAACGGGCCTCGCTCATGGTCCCTTCAAAACGTTTTTCACCATGCGCAATAATCATGAACCGGTCGCAAAGGCGCTCCGCATGCTGCATAACATGGGTTGAGAATATGATCGTGCGCCCGGCCGCGCGCTGGTTGCGAATGAGATCTTCCAGCGTTTGCTGGTTGATCGGGTCGAGGCCCGAAAACGGCTCGTCAAGGATCAGCAATTCCGGCTCATGGGCGATGGTGGAAAGAAGCTGAACCTTTTGCGCCATGCCCTTCGACAGCGCTTCGCATTTAGAACGCGCAAATTCACCAAGGCCGAATTCGTCCAGCAATGTTTGCGCACGCCGGCGCGCATCCGCCCGCGAGAGGCCGCGAAGCTGGGCAAAATACGCAATCGAATCGAGAGCTTTCATCTTTTTGTAGAGCCCGCGCTCTTCGGGAAGATAACCGATACGCCGCCGAACCGGGATGGCCGATTGCGAACCGAGAACGAGGATACGGCCCGACGTCGGCTGGATGATATCCAGCATCATTCTAAGCGATGTGGTCTTGCCCGCGCCATTAGGGCCCAGAAAGCCAAAGATCTCGCCGGGAGCAATCTGGAAAGACAGATTATCGACGGCGGTGAAACTTCCATATCGCTTGACGACATTCTCAAGCAAGATGACCGGATCTGACATGAAATTGAAACCTCGGCGTGTACGCGACTTTATGGGGCGGCGGTCTTAACGAAGCGATAAACGCTTACCAGCTGCCGGTATTTTCCATGCTTGCCCATGGTTCCGCAGGCGGTAAATCCTTGCCTTCCTGCAGGAGTTCAATTGAAATCCCGTCAGGTGAACGCACGAAGGCCATATGCCCGTCACGGGGCGGTCGGTTAATGACGACACCGGCGTCGGCCATGCGTTGGCAGGTTTCGTAGATGTTATCGACGCGATAGGCGAGATGGCCGAAATTGCGTCCGCCCGCATAGTCCTCAGTATCCCAATTATATGTAAGTTCAACCAGTGGCGCTTTTTCTTCCGTTGCGCGTTCAACGTCTCCGGGCGCGGCGAGAAATACGAGTGTGAACCGCTCTTTTTCGTTTTCCATCCGATGAGTTTCGACAAGGCCAAGCACATCGCAATAAAATTTAAGAGACGCGTCGAGGTCTTTCACGCGAACCATGGTATGCAGATAACGCAATATTCTCTCCTCAATCAGTCGCGGGCGCGGATGATTTCGTCGCGAAGATAGCCCGGTCGCCTAGCATGGTATCGGCGCATGTAGAATGCAACAATG
>CAMYNO010000115.1 GCA_947259815.1 uncultured Parvularculaceae bacterium | reverse complement strand
GTCCAAAAAGCCCGCCATCGCCGCTGGCGGAAGCGATCAATTTACGGGGGAGCATGCCAACTTGACCGAGCCGCAATTGAAATTCGTTAGTCCAGAGGTCGCAGAAAGCGAAGCCATGCTTCGCATTCTCGACGCCGCCGGCAATCTTGTCGGACCTGCCCCGTCGGTCACCGACAGACAACTGGTTGACATTTTCAAAATAATGATGCGCACACGCACCTTTAATGAAAAGGCGCTCAAATTTCAGCGGACGGGCCGTATTCCCGGCTATTATTCCTGTTCAGGTCAGGAAGCCCATGCGGCGATTCCCTTCGCCCTTGAAGACAGCGATTGGGTGTTTACCGCCTATCGCGAACAGGGCGTGCGTTTCGCTCGCGGCATTTCCGTCCTTGAAGAGCTTTCGGTTTTCGGCGGCAAACCGTTTGCCGCCTGGAACCCGCGCGAACGGCGCGTCACGCCGTTAAACGCGACCATCGGCACGCATCTGCCGCACGCAACCGGATATGGCTACGCCAATAAAATGATGGGCGGTGATGAGGTTGCACTCGCCATCTTTGGTGATGGCGCGACATCGGAGGTCGACTTTCACGCCGCGCTTAACAATGCCGGCGTCTGGAATACGCCCACTGTCTTTTATTGCCAGAACAATCTTTACTCCCAGTCGACACCCATCGCCCAGCAGACCGCAGCACGCAGCATCGCCATCAAGGCTGACGCCTATGGGATTGAAGGCATACGGATCGACGGCATGGACCCGCTCGCCGTATATGCGGCGGTAGCCGAGGCTGTGGCCCGCGCCCGCACCGGCGACGGACCGACCCTGATCGAAGCGGTTTGTTACCGCTATGAGCCGCATTCAAGTTATGACGGCGCGCCGGTTTACCGCACTCGTGAAGAAGAAGACGCCTGGCGACCGAAGGACCCACTTGTTCGCTTTCAGGCCTATCTTGAAGGCAAAGGCCTTATTAACACAGCGCTGGCGGAACAAGTCGCCGCCGACACCAAGGCGGAGATGGACGAGGCCATCGACGCGCTCGACGCCATGACGCTGCCCTCGCGCGAGGCGCTTTACCGCTCCGTACACGCAGCGCCGCCAAAGCGCCTTGCCGAACAATTGCAAGAGGCAGCAGCGCTGTCCGACGAAGACGCGCCCGACATTACAGCGCCAGCGCCCGCTGCCATCGAGCCCGCAGAGGACGCCGAAACACGCGACATGACCATGGTGCAGGCGATCAATCTCGCCCTCGACCATGGCATGAAGACCAAAGATAACATGCTGATCCTCGGCGAGGATGTCGGCCGCGAGGGCGGCATCTTCCGGGTGACGGAAGGCCTTTACGAGCGTTACGGTCCGCAACGCATTCTCGACACCACCCTTTGCGAACTCGGCATCACAGGCTCGGCCATCGGCATGGCGATTGCCGGCGCCAAACCTGTTTGCGAAATCGAATTCGCCGGTTTCGGCTTTACAGCATTCGATCAGGCAACTTTTCATGCGGCGCGCTATCACTGGCGCACCGATGGCGTTTTCAAAATGCCGCTGCTGATCCGAATGCCCGCCGGTGGCAATCATGGCGGCCTTGAAGGCCATTCGGATTCGCCGGAAGCCTATTACGCCCATGCGCCGGGATTGACGGTGATTTATCCCTCCAACGCCCATGACGCCAAAGGCTTGATGGCGAGCGCCATTGATAGCGACGAGCCCATCATTTTCTTCGAGCCCATCGCGCAATATTACGTCAAGGCGAAAGCTGTGCCGGTGGATCATTACACCATCCCGATCGGCAAAGCTAAAACCGTCCGTGAGGGGACCGATGTTACCATGGTCGCTTATGGCAATCCCGTGCTTTTTTGCATGGAAGCCGCCGATAAACTCGCCGCCGACGGCGTTTCGGCCGAAGTGATCGATTTACGCACGCTAAAGCCCTGGGACGAGGACGCCGTTCTCGACAGCATTAAACGAACCGGCCGCCTGGTGGTCGTGCATGAAGCGGTAAAAAGCGGCGGCCTTGGCGCCGAAATCGTCGCAACCGTATCAGAAAAAGCATGCGACTGGCTTGAAACGCCGCCCGTCCGGGTCACGCATCCTGACATGGTGTGGGGCGTTTCCAAGCTCGAAACCTATTCGATCATTTCGGTCGACGTGATCATCAACGCGGTGCGTCAGACCCTGGAGCCGTAACGGCGCCGACATGAAAAGCAAGGCGGATAGCGCGAATGGCAATTCGGGAATTTTTGCTTCCTGACATGGGCTCGGGATCGAAAGAAGCGACAGTCGCCAACTGGCTTGTCCAGGTAGGCGACAGTGTTTCGGTAGATGAGCTGTTATGCGAAATCGAAACGGAAAAATCCGCCATCGAAGTGCCGACGCCGTTTACCGGTGTCATCGTCAGTCTTGCCTGCGACGCTGGCGAAACCGTCATGGTGGGCGAATTACTCGCCACCATCGATGATCAGAAGGCCGCAACAAACGACGAGGCGTCAGCTGCAAGCGCTGCGGGCGCCAATGGCCGCGCAAATGCGGCGAGCCGAGCGGAAGACACACAAACGGCATCCCCAACGATGTCCATTGAACTCGACAGCGAGCGCGCCTGCGCCATGCCCTCGGCGCGCCGTTTGGCGCGCGAACACAATGTCGATCTTCGCTCCGTTGCCGGCACAGGCAAAAACCGTCGCGTCACAAAGGGCGACATTCTCGCGCATTTGGAAGCAACGAGCTCTGGCGGTAAAAATAGTGACACAGACAGCAGCGCCGCTATCGACAAAACTGCCGCGCCGGCGGGAGAAAGCGACGCCCCCGATGCGCAAACCATTCCCTTCAACGCCATGCGCAAGGCGATTTCTGAGCACATGGCAAGGTCTTGGCGCGAAATCCCGCATGTGTTCACTGAATTGGAGATTCGCGGCGGCGAGCTGTTAGATCTCAAAAAGGCGCTAACGCACTCTCACGGCGCTAAAATTCCACTGGAACTTTTTCTTGTCCGCGCCGTCGTTGACGCGCTCAAAACTTTTCCGGACTTTAACGCGACACTTAATGGCGACGTTCTCACACGCTACAATCACTACAATATTGGCGCCGCAACGGCGACGCCGGATGGTCTTATTGTTCCAGTGATAAAAAATGCGGACATGCTCTCATCTCGTGCCCTTGTCGCCACAATTACTGATCTCGCCGAGCGCGCCATGGCGCGTAAAGTAAGCCCGGCTGAGCAATCCGGCCTCACTTTTACCGTCAATAACATCGGCGCCCTGGGCCACGCGAAAGGCACATCGATAATTCCTTACGGAACTATTGGAATCCTCTCCGCCTGCCGCATGAGCGAGCGGCCGGCCAATATCGGTGGAGAGTTGAAACTGGCGCCGATGATGACGCTTACGCTTTCATTCGACCACAGGGTGATCGACGGCGCCGAAGCCGCGGCATTCCTTCAGCATATCGGTGAAAATCTCGAAAACCCGCTCGGCCTCGTCGTCGATTGACACCCAAGCCGCGGCCGGCACAGAGCCCACAATGACATTGCTTGCAAGGAGTCAGAAAAATGACAAGTCCCGCCAATTCTTCAGCGCAATCTGAAGGCTTTTCATTACGCCGGCGCCGGGAAAATGGCGACACGCCATTGCTTTCCCACTGGACAATGCGCAATGAGACCGATCCGCTGACGGACGTTCTGCTGGGATCGCCCGCCCACCTAAAACATCTCGCCACAAGCTCGCTTTCCAAAAAGCATTTGCGTGAAAATCCGTGCAATATCCAAGCAGCGCAAAGCCAGCATGCGGAGATGGTGGCCGCCTATCGACACTTTGGCGTCAATGTGCATATGCACGCGCCAAGCGCCGAACTACCGATGCAGGTTTACGCCCGCGACTCAAGCGTCATGACGCCTTTTGGCCCTTTTATCACCGCCATGGCGCAATGGTGGCGGCGCGGCGAGAACTACGCTGCCATCCGCACGTTCGAGAAACTCGGTATCCCGATCTACGACATGGTGACGGCTGGCACTTTTGAAGGCGGTGATTTCAATGTCATCGAAGAAAACTGCGTGCTCATTGGCTGCGGCGGCGCGCGCACGCAACTGGAAGGCGCCGAGCAGGTAAAGTCCTGGTTCGAAGCAGAAGGCTGGGAGGTGCGGATTGCGCAGATCGACGAATATTACGTTCATATCGATCTCCTGGTCGTGCCGATCGCCGAAAAACTGACCGCGGTCTGCCTGGCTTCCACCGATCCAGAAATCGTCAGCTGGGTGAAGGGTAAAGGGCACGACATCATCGACGTGCCGTTCCGGGATACGATGGCGTTGGGCTGCAATG
Organism: uncultured Parvularculaceae bacterium; assembly: GCA_947259815.1. Taxonomy (GTDB): domain Bacteria; phylum Pseudomonadota; class Alphaproteobacteria; order Caulobacterales; family Parvularculaceae; genus Hyphococcus. Next base: position 2,148 of record CAMYNO010000115.1, on the reverse strand, counting down.
TCATGGCCCTCGGCAAAGACCGCGTCATCGCGCCAAAGACATCAACAACACTTGTGGAGGCGTTAAAAGCGCGTGGCTTTGAAGTAGCCGCCATCGACACCAGCGAAATATCGAAGACCGGGGGTGGCATTCATTGCATGGCGCAGGCCCTCCGCCGCGAAGCGGCTTAACGGAAAACCGCCGCGAAGCGGCTTAAGCAAAAGATGCGGGGGCGGCCGCTTTGTCGCCCCTACTTTGCTGAACATCGCTTAACCGCCCGCCAGTTTGAGCCCCATGACGCCGGCGACAATAAGGCCAACGGAAACCATGCGTGCTGCGTCCGCCGGTTCTTTGAAAACCAAAATCCCGATCACGAAAGCGCCGATGGCGCCGATCCCGGTCCACACCGCATATGCGGTTCCCATGGGGATTGTCCGTTGAGCAAGCATCAACAGCGAGCCGCTGGCGACAATTGAAACAACCGCCGCGACGAGCCAAGCCAAGCTAAACTCGTCGCGCATCGCCATTTTCAACGACACCGGCCAACCCCATTCCATAACGCCAGCGAGGACGAGTAACAGCCAATTCATGACACGTTCTCTTCGCTTCAGTTGCTAAGGGACAAGGCGGCGTGAAAAAGCACATCCGCTCCCTTGGCGAGTTCTTCAGGCGAAGCGTGCTCGGCTTCGTTATGGCTGAGGCCATCCTTGCATGGCGTAAATATCATCGCCGTCGGCGCAACGCGGGAGACATAAACGGCGTCATGGCCTGCGCCGGAAACCATCTCCCTCGCCTTGTAACCTGTCTTGCGGACCGCTTCGCGCACCGCGCCAATGCAAGTTTCATCGAACCGCACCGGCGGTGAATGCCAAATTTCGTCAATGGTAGCGCTGCAAGGGTCGACAGCGCCGACCAATTTACGCGCAGCGACGCTAAGACGGTCAAGCGCGGCCGGGTCGGGGTGGCGAAGATCGAGGCTGAACCGCACCGCCCCCGGCACCGTATTGCGCGAGCCGGGCATGGCGGTGATTTCGCCGATAGTCATGCGCGCATCCTCGCCCGCTTCATCGACCAACGTATAAAGCCGTTCGATCAGCGCGGCGCTAGCGCGCACAGGGTCGCGCCGCATCCCCATGGGAAACGGGCCAGCGTGGTTTTCCTTGCCCGCAACCATTACGTCATACCAGCGAATGCCCTGCACGCCGGTGACGACGCCAATATCGAGGCCTTCCCTTTCAAGGATCGGTCCCTGTTCGATATGCGCTTCCAGAAAGGCGCCGATCCGGTACGCATCGGGCAAATCCGATGCGCCATAGCTAAGGCGGTCAAGCTCGTCGCCGACGCTGACGCCATCCTTGTCTTTTCGCGAGCGCGCATAATCCAGCGTGAATTCGCCAGCGAACACGCCAGAGCCCATCATGGCCGGCGAAAACCGCGCGCCTTCTTCATTGGTCCAGACAATGATGTCAACGGGCGCTGCGGTTTCTATGGCCTTGTCATTGAGACTTTCCACCACTTCAAGGGCTGCGAGAACGCCAAATACGCCGTCAAATTTCCCGCCTGTCGGTTGACTGTCGAGATGCGAGCCCATGGCGACGGGTGCGCGTTTTTCATCGCTTCCGCGCCGCCGTGCAAAGAGATTGCCCGCCGCATCGTGTCGTACGCGCATCCCCGTTTGCTCGCACCAGGAAATGAACAATTGTCGTCCGGCGATGTCCAGATCCGTCAGCGCAAGGCGCGACACGCCGCCTTGGGGCGTTGCGCCAATCTTCGCCATCTCCATCAGTCGCGACCACAGACGGGCGCCATTAATTGCGGTCATGAAGGCTTCGCTCCGCTTTTTGAAACAGTGCGATCCTAGCCGCGCCGCAGCCACTGGCGCCATGCCCGCCGCGGCCATTCCCATAGCCATTGCGGTCGCCAAGCATCAATCGTCCCGGTGCGGTTAAGCAACTTTCTTCAAAAGCCATTCAAAAGCATCGAGCCCTTCATGGGCGATGGCGTCGCTCATGTTAAGCGCCGGTAAGAAGCGAATGACATTGCCGCGAATGCCGCAGCTTAAAAGTATAAGCCCAGCTTCTGGCGCGCCGGCGACCAGCGTCTTGGCGGCGGCGGCGTCCGGCTTGTCGGCGTCGCCCGCCTGCACCAGCTCCACCGCGATCATGGCGC
>CAMYNO010000114.1 GCA_947259815.1 uncultured Parvularculaceae bacterium | reverse complement strand
GGGCGCGGAGAGTCCGAGGGCTTTCGCCACCCGCTTTTCAATGTCGATAGCTTTTGGTCCCAGTCCCAGATGGGTGCCAACGGCCCCCATCTGGGACTGGGACCAAAAGCTATCGACATTGAAAAGCGGGTGGCGAAAGCCCTCGGACTCTCCGCGCCCGACGCGGCTGACTGGCATGGCGCGCGCGACGTGTTTGCTGAATACGCGCAGGTTTTGGGGTTGATTGCCAAGTCCTACGCCTCGATTGGGGGGGAGGTGTTTCGCCTTCAGATGACGGATATCGGCGAGGTCTATGAGCGAAGACCCGCTTCCGCTGTCGGGAGCAGTACAATGCCCCATAAACGCAATCCGAGCCGGTCCGAAGCGCTTATTCATTACGGCCGGACCATTCCGCGTAAAGCGGAAGTTCTGCTCGATGATGTTGAGAATGCTTTTGAACGCGACAATACTTCGCGTCCCAACCGTGTCCTTGAAGAGATCTCCATTGAAGCGGCCGCAATGGTTCACGATGCACAGATACTGATCCGTCGACTGGAGGTCGACAAAGAGGCGATGATTGAAAACCTCCACAAAACCGATGGAATGGTGACAGCACAACGGATCGTTCTTTTTCTGTCGCCAGCTATGGGACGCGAGAAGGCAGAACACAAAGTACGAGAGGCGGCATCCCGCGCATTGGACGAGAATATGGGTTTTCGCAGCGCCCTGATTGCTGACGCGGAACTTGCGCCTTTACTGTCGGATGAAGTGGATCAGTTGCTTGATTCGGAAACCTATCTCGGCTTGGCTATCGAGCAAGTTGATTTAACCGTGGCGTATTTGCGTAAAGTACGCGCAGCAGATTGAAAATCAACGATTACCTGATGACGCGCCGGTCCGGACGGGAAGCGCGCTCACACATCGCCGGATTGGTAGACGTCGCTATAAGCAATATCCATTCTACCGTATGCAGAATGTAAGAATCTTATGCGTCGCGTCGTCATACATATCCGTATGCGGTCCAGCCGCAATCGGCGGCGACAACCTGGCCCGTGATTGCCGAAGCGCTGTCTGACGCCAGGAACAGGGCAAGGGCTGCGATTTCTTCCGGGCGTGCGAGGCGGCCCGCCGGGGTTCGCGCCTCGATTTCATCCAGTACAATATCTCCAGCAGCAAGGAGATCGTCGACAAACTGTGTTCGAACATATGCCGGCGCGAGTGCATTGACGCGCACGCCGTGTTGCGCCCATTCAATGGCCATCACCTTTGTCAACATCGCCAAGCCTGCCTTCGTTGCGCAATATGCTGCGCGTTGCGGCGCGGCGACCAGGCCATATATTGAGGACATATTTAAGATTACGCCGCTGCCGCGTGCAATCATTGCCGTGCTGGCACGTTGAGCGCAAAGAAGCGGCGCCGTTAGATTGATATCCAGACAATTGCGCCACTTTTCCAACGACAATTGCGATGTGGGCGCTATGCCTGAAATGCCTGCATTATTAATCAACACATCAACACCGCCGAATTGTTCGTCAGCTCTTGTGAAAAGTGCGTCGATGGTCTGTTCGTCGGCAATTGATCCGGACACTTTTATAACGTCGGTCGCGCCGGCGTCGATTGCCTGTGACGCCGCTTTATCAAGCGATGTATCGTCAATGTCGTTCAGGACCAGCCGGCATTTCTGAGCGGCAAAATACGCCGACATGGTCTGCCCGAGGCCGATGCCGGCGCCAGTGATTGCGACGCATTTATGCGCCAGGTCTGGATACATTATCGGCTTATTGGAACCGCCACTCATCGCGGGTTGCTCGCTGTCATAATGTCGCGTCGGGCTTATCGGGCGCTGACGACGTAACACGAAGTCGATCGGGAATACGTGTCTTGCCAAAAACATCGTCATAGGTTTCACGAACGCGAATAACGTCGATGGCATCGCCGTTCACCAGGATGGTTGCGGGTCGCGGCAGGCTGTTAAACTGGGTGGCCGTAGATTCCGCGTACATTCCTGCGTCTAAAACGGCGATCGGCTCACCGCGCTTCAGTGTTGGCGCAAGGTAATTGTCGGCCATTCGCGAGTCGATGCAGGTAGGGCCGACAATCTGCACTCGTTCTGTATACGGTCTTTGCATGTCGCTTGCTGGAAATAAATGATAATGGCTATCCGCTGTATCGACACGTAAAAGATTATTGGTGCTGAAATCGACATTCACCCATATCATGCCTAAATCACGTTTTACCGCCCCGACGCGCCCGAGCAAGACGGCCGCATTTCCCACGAGAAATCGTCCCGGTTCCAGGCGTAGTTCCGGAATGGGTATTTTGTTCTTATCAAAGACCTGGAGGATGGACTGAGTAACATACTCTGCAAATTGATCGACAGAATAGGGGTTGAGCGCATAATTGCGCGATTCCGGATCGCGTTCTCTCGGCCACCCGCCACCGATATCTATCAATTCCGGGCTGTACCCGGTTTGCTCATGAATAGCGACGATAGAGTTTGCAAAGTCACGCGTACACTCGGCGAAGAGTGATGGGTCTTGTGTGAACCGCGGCGTATGAATGTTAAACCCGCAAAGTTTTAACGAAGGAATGGCGAGAATTTCTTTCGTGAGCGAGATCGCTGCGTCACGGCTGAACCCCCATTTTTCACGGCGCAAAAATTGACTGGCGCCAGTTTTCAATCCCATATAATCGCTAGATGCGTTGTCCAATACGCTTGGCGCGCTTTTTATTCGTAATGCAACGCGGACGCTACGTCCCGTATCCTTGCATAGTTGCGAAAGCATTTCGATTTCGTCGTCGGCGTCGATATTTACAATGACGCCATTCGTTACTGCGCTTTCCAAGTCTTCCCGGGTT
>CAMYNO010000113.1 GCA_947259815.1 uncultured Parvularculaceae bacterium | reverse complement strand
GGCGGGCACTTGACGAATGGATCGCCTGCGAACCAGTCGGGCAAATGGTTCAATGCTGTTCATTACGGTGTGAATAAAGAAGACCACCAGATCGACTTCGCACAAGTCGCGGAACAGGCGGACAAACACCGCCCGAAAGTCATTATCGCCGGCGGCAGCGCGTATTCGCGCATTATAGATTTTGCGAAGTTTCGCGAGATTGCCGATGCGGTTGATGCAAAACTGATGGTCGATATGGCGCATTTTGCCGGACTTGTTGCTGGCGGCGCGCATCCCAATCCGCTAGACCATGCGCATATAGTAACAACAACCACCCATAAAACTCTGCGTGGCCCGCGCGGCGGCATGGTTTTGACCAATGACGGCGGTATCGCAAAGAAAGTCCGCTCTGCGTTGTTCCCGGGCTTGCAAGGCGGGCCGTTGATGCATGTGATTGCTGCAAAAGCTGTTGCTTTCGGTGAAGCATTAAAGCCTGAGTTTCAGGACTATGCGAAAGACGTGATCGTGAATGCGCAAGCGCTTGCTGGCGCGCTTGTCGAGGCGGGATACGCTGTCGTGTCCGGCGGCACCGACACGCATCTTGCGCTGATCGATCTGCGTCCCAAAGGGGTCAAAGGCAATGCCGCCGAAGAAAGCCTCGAGCGCGCCGCTATTACCTGCAACAAAAACGGTATTCCTTTCGATACGGAGAAGTTTACCATTACGTCCGGGTTGCGCATCGGTTCGCCGGCAGGAACCACGCGTGGATTTGGGACCGCGGAATTTCGCACAGTCGGTGAATTAATGGCGCAAGTGCTGGATGGGTTGGCGACCGGCGGCGATAGCAACGAAGCGGTTGAGGCTGAGGTGCGCGAGCGTGTTTCGGCGCTGACGGCTCGGTTCCCCATATATCAAACGTAAAACTGTAGAGGCCATCCATGCGGTGCCCATTCTGCACCAGTGAAGATACGCAGGTAAAAGATTCCCGATCGGCTGAGGACGGCGCCTCTGTGCGCCGGCGTCGTGAATGTTCATCCTGTGGTGGTCGGTTTACAACGTTTGAGCGAGTTCAATTGCGCGAATTGATTGTTGTTAAAAGCAGCGGAAAAAAAGCGCCGTTTGATCGCGATAAGCTGGCGCGCTCTGTCCTGATAGCAACGCGTAAACGGCAGGTTCAGCCCGACCAGATCGAACAGATGATTTCCGGTATCGTTCGGCGTCTTGAGTCCATGGGAGAGGCCGAGATCGACTCCAAGACCATTGGCGAGCTTGTTATGGAAGGGCTCGCGCATCTCGATGATGTCGCCTATGTGCGCTACGCATCGGTGTACAAGGACTTTCGCGAAGCAAAGGACTTTGAAAAATTCCTGGGCGGATTGGATGACGGCGACGATGCCGACGCCTGAAGCTAAACAAAACAAAGACGGTGCGCCGGCCCGCTCCGCTGCGCGCCTTGCCGCCGTGCAGGCGCTCTATCAGATGGAAACCCGCGGGCAGGGCGTTGAAGCCGTAATCCGCGAATTTCAGGAACATCGTCTGGGCGGCGAACTCGAAGGATTTCAACTACAAAACGCCGATGCTGCATTTTTTTCCGACATTTTGCGCGGCGCCATCGAAACCCAAGAGCGCCTCGACCCGTATTTACAGCGGCACCTTGCCGAAGGTTGGACCCTCAAGCGAATAGATTCGATTGCGCGGGCGATATTGCGGGCCGGTTTATACGAAATGGTGCGCCGCGCTGATGTTCCGTTCAAGGTCATCATCGACGAATATCTAGATATTGCTCACGCCTTCTTTGATGGCGATGAACCCAAATTCATCAACGGCGTTCTTGATCGGGCCGCGCGCGATGCGCGCAAAGATGAAATGTCTGCATGACGAGCGAATTTGAAATTATTCGCGAAGTATTTTCGCCTTTATCCGATAGCGCAGATGGCGCGTTTGGGCTGACCGACGACGTGGCGCTCATTGAAAAAGGCCCTTACGTTTTCACGAAAGACGCGATAGTCGCCGGCGTACATTTTCTGGCGAAAGACCCTTACGATCTCATTGCGCGCAAGCTTATTCGCGCCAATCTATCAGACCTTGCGGCAAAGGGCGCCAAACCGGCGGGCTATTTTCTGGCGTGTGTTTGGCCAGCCGGTATTGCGCGCGATCAGATTGAATTATTCGCTCGCGGACTAAAAGAGGACCAGGAACGCTACCGCATTGCATTGTATGGTGGTGACACGACGGCGCACCGGACAAAAACTGGACCTGCAATGTTTTGTGCGACATTCTTTGGCGCCCCCCCTCGGCAGGGGCCAACGCGGCGCAACGGCGCACAGATTGGTGATGATTTATACGTGACCGGAACGATTGGCGACGCCGGCCTTGGTTTGAAAGCGTTGCTCCGTGAGGAGAAATTTACGACGGTCGATAAGGCGTCGCTGGCGACGCGATATCATTTGCCCGAGCCGCGGCTTTCGATTGGCGCGGCAATTGCGGGCTTTGCGACTGCGGCAATAGACGTTTCCGACGGCCTCATTGCCGACGCCGGGCATTTAGCGCGCGCCAGCGGCTTACGGGCCAATATAGACGCCGTTTCAATACCCAGATCCAGCGCGGCGGGCGCCTGGGTCGCGCGACAATCCAACCGCTGGAAAGCGCTGTCGGCCATTGCATCATTTGGCGATGACTACGAGATTCTCTTCTCGGCGCCGCCGTCGATGCGCCGTTCGGTTGCCGTCGCAGCGAAAGCTGCAAAGACGGATGTATCGCGGATCGGAACCCTCACGCGCGGTGAAGGCGCATTCCTGATTGACGAGCAGGGACGTGAGATCGAGACGAAAACTTCAGGCTTCGACCATCTAAAACGATAAGCGCGTTGCTTATTGGCCGGGGGTTGGCCCTTCCTGTCCGATGCCGGCTGGAAGCTGGCCGACATTCCCGAGAAG
>CAMYNO010000112.1 GCA_947259815.1 uncultured Parvularculaceae bacterium | reverse complement strand
TCGCCCAAAAGGGTGAATTTGGCCAAATCACCCTTTTGGGCGATAGCCATGCGCCGCAATTTCTCAAAAGATGGCCCCCGTTGAAACAAGAACGGAGGGATATATGGGCGATCCTGTGGTGCGCTTTGAAATCGGCTGCAAAGACCGAGGGGCGTCAAAAGCTTTTTACGAAGCGACCTTCGGCTGGAAAGTCGATGAGGGCGAGATTACCGGTGAGGCGACGACCGGAGCTGCGGACGGCATTAACGGCGCCCTGACCGCCCTCGGCCATGAGCCGCATCAATATGTGATGGTCTACATTCAGGTTTCCGACATCGACGACGCCGTCGCCACACTCACGCAAAATGGCGGCAAGGTCACGATCGGCCCCATCGACATTCCCGGCGGCAAAGGCCGGTTCGCCTGGTTCAACGATCCGGAGGGCAACACCCTCGGCCTCTTTGAACCCCCGCAGTGAAGTTCCAGCTTTCAAACAAAAAGGAGAAGCCCAATGTGGCGCATCATATTCATTAATGGCGCGATCGCCGGCCTCGTCGCCATCGGCGCGATTTGCCTGAGCATGAGCCTCGGCAAGGGTGAGGCCGGTGCGACAAGCCAGGCCTTCGGTTATCTCATCATGCTGGTGGCGCTGACGTTGATATTCATCGGGGTCAAACGCCACCGCGATGTCAATCTTGGCGGCGTCATCCGCTTCTGGCCGGCCCTTACGACCGGCCTTGCCATCTCCGCCGTCGCCGGCGTTTTCTATGTGATCGGCTGGGAGGCGTTTCTCGCCGTCACAGATCACGCCTTCATCCAGGATTACGCAAACGGGGTGCTTGAACGGAAAAAAGACGCCGGCGCCAGCGATGCTGAACTCGCCAGGGTCGCCGCTGACATGGAAGCGATGGTTAAAAACTACGGCAACCCATTATTCCGCCTACCGATGACTTTTATGGAAATCTTTCCGGTGGGATTGCTGATATCAATTGTTTCCGCGGCGGTCCTGCGCAATCCCAATGTAATGCCGGCAAAAGCGCAATAACGGTGTGCGAATAAAAAAAGACCGAGGCGCGCGGTGCAACGCGCCTCGGAATTCCTGCAGCACTTACGCCGGCATATCCGATAGCATGGCGCGAAATTCTCTCGATACGCCATTGCGGCGGGAAATCTGGCGCCAGCATTCTTCAAACCGGTCATTGAGATTGACGGCGCTGGCTAGCCGCTCAGTCGCAGCGACAGCGCCGCCGGCGTCATTTGCATCGAGAGCTTTACCGATTGCGAGATAGCGATCCACAAGAACTTCGACGCGTGATTTTCGCTTCTCGCCATAGCGGGAACACGCATTAATTCGGTTTGCGGTTATTCGTTTCCAGTTCGCATCCGCGTTAGAAAACGCATCAGGCGAATACGCCTCACGTAACTCTCCCATTTCTAACGCCGAGGCGGTCATACTCATTGCAGCAAAAGCTGCGGCAGCGGTTAAAACAACTTTCTTCATAACAGGGCATTCCTTTTCTTACGTCCCCTCGCACGAAAGAGCGCCCGCCCTGCCGAAACAATCTTCGGAAGCGTCTGTACACAGAAGATGAGTATCGATAGCGGGGGAGCCGCCGCCTAGCAATTGCCGAATCGGCGAGCCGAGCGCCGCGCACGACAAATGTCGTTCAGGCGCGCGGGCTGGAGCCTGGCGGGGTGGGCGTTGGCCGCGTCAGCGGTATTTTCCATCCCTTGTCGGGATCGGCGCGGCCATTTTCATAAGCATCGATCAGCCTGAACCCCAGCCAGACGCCGAGCATGGCGAAAGCTATGCCGCCAATCGCCTGTCCGACAATCACGCCCGGCGCGCCGGCGAGCGCCGAACCGGCAAAGACAAATGGCGCAACGCCGATTGTGTTGCGCCCCCAGTTCAGCCAGGTCGACCAGAGCGGGCGTTTCAGATTGTTGAAGGCCGCATTCGAGATAAAAAGCACGCCATTAAAGAAAAAGAGCGGCGCAACGACGGCTGCGTACCAGAAGATCAGGCTCGCGCCGTCATCATCGAGACCAAACGCGCTGGCAATCAAGCGGTGCAAAAGCACCAGTACGATCCAGATAAAGACGGTATAGGCGCCGGCAATATAAAGAGACTTGCGCAGCGCCTCGCGCACGCGGTCGTAAGCCCCGCCGCCGAAATTCTGGCCAACGATGGGGCCGACAGCGCCTGAAAGCGAAAAGAGGACGCAAAAAGCGAGCGGCGTCAGGCGCAATATGACCGCGAAAGCCGCGACCGCCGTATCGCCATAGGGCGCAATCGCGCGCGTGACCACGATTGAGCCAATCGGCGTTGCAATGTTCGTCAGGATGGCGGGCCCGGCAATCGCGATGATCGGCGCAAGATCGCGCACGAATTGGCGGGCGCGAAACGGCGCAAACCCCCCATAATGTTTCAGGATCGGATAAACGGCGGCGGCGGCCATGGCGATGCGCGCGGCGACAGAGGCAAGCGCGGCGCCGTCAAGGCCAAGGCCGACGGCAAAAATCAGGATCGGGTCGAGGACAGCGTTGACGGCGCCGGCGGCAAGGGTCGCATTCATGGCCCGGCGGGCATCCCCATGGGCGCGCAACAGCCCCGATCCGACCATCGCAAGCGCTGCTATCGGCAGGGACGGCACAACGATACGCAGATAGCGCGTCGCCAGCGCTTTAGTTTCTCCTACCGCGCCAAGCATTTCGAGCAATTGCGGCGCATAGATCCAGAACGCCAGTGACAAACAGGCGGCGAGCGCCACCGAAGCAACGACAACACTGGTCGCGATACGCCGCGCCTCCGCTTCGTCGCCGCGTCCGATGCGTTGCGCAGCCAGCGCGGACATGGCGATCATCAGTCCGATGGTCGCGGCCTGATTGAAGAAAATCAGCGTCCCGGCAAAACCGACAGCCGCGGCCAGTTCCCTCTTGCCGAGCAGGGAAATGAAATAGAGATCCGCGAAATCGACCAGAAAGATGGAGATCAATCCCGCGCTCGCCGTCAGGGACATCACCACCACATGGCGCATCAGATCGCCATGCAAAAACTTCGGCGGCTTTTTTGGGGTCTGCGAAGGCGGGGTGCTGGACAAGGAGGAAACGCTTTCGAATGAAATCGCCGCGACTGTGCCTTGCCCGCCGCAAAGACGCCATCCCGAAATAATCTATTCGTCTTGAGATTCGCTCACATTCCCGCGCGCGGGAATGTGATGTCGCTAATCCCTTAGCCGCGTCTCTAACGGAAGCTGCCGGAACCGGCGCCAGCGCCAATGGGTCTTGCGCTCGACCAGGACTTGCGGCGTCCTTGGCGGCAGCACCCTAACCGGTTTTTGCTGGTCGCTGGACGGGTTCGATACAGCCGCCATGTAATCGATGGAGAGCCGATCAGCGGTTTCGTGTTTTCCCTGATACGCATCAGTTGCGCGAACGAGGACGCGCCCGCTGGTGCCCGCCGGAAAGGTGAACCGTTCCACGTTTGACGCGCTGCGCGAATTGACGGTGAACATCGCCCGCCAGCGCTTGTCCTGCGAGCGCTTATAGAGGAAGTGAAACCCTTCATCGCCGGAAACATAGGCGTTTGCCGAAAAAACTGTCTCGCCGGAGCCCAGAATATCGAATTCCCAGACATGGTTGGCGCGGTATTTGTTGCTTGTTCCAACGTGGTCCGATGCGACTTCGGTAATGCGCTGAATGACGCCGTCATTACTGTGTGTGTGGTAATAAGCGCCCTGTACGCCGCCCGCGCGGATGACATCGCGCCGCGCCAGATCCCTTGTCTGCGTCGGCGGCGCGGTCGTTGTCGCCTCGCCGGTGTTCGAATAGCTTGACGAGCCCGCACTGTTGCGCGCGCGCACGCGATAGCGATATGACGTACCCGGATTAAGGCCGTTATCGGCATAGCTGACCGTCTCGGCGGGAAGGGTTGCGATGACGCTGAAACCGCCGCTGCCGACCGAGCGCTGCAACTGGTATTCGTCTTCGTCGTCAGCATTGTCAGCCCAGCTAACGGCGATCGCCGTGTCGCCCGCAACCGAGGCCGACAAGCCGCTCGGCGTTGCGGGCGGCGTCGGCGCTGGCGGGGTTGATGGCGGCGTGGTCGTCGGGGGCGTCGTAGTCGGCGGTGAGGATACGCTGTCGCGGAAATCAGCCATATACGCGGCGCTTTCATTGAGCGTGCGCGCCGCCCAGGCGGCGTTGTCCGGATCATCAGCGGGATCGACGCCGGTCGGCGCGCCATTGGCGTTTACATTCGGGTTTGAAAAGCTTCCCGTGCGCGCAGCGCCTGAACAGCTATAGGCCATTATCGTCGAGAAATAGGGCGCGCCCACATCATCGACGGAGCCGTCATTGCATCGGCGGTATCCGTAATTATAGGCGCCGCTGGAGCCGCCGCCGCTTTGCGAGCGTGCGTGGTTCGCGCCCTGATTGTGGCCGATTTCGTGGGCGAGCGTGCGGTTCGACAGGCAGAATTCCGCCGTCACCGACATGGCGTAGGTGGAGGAGGAGCCGACATATCCAACGCCGCAAAACCCGCCGCCCGATGCGCTGATGAGCGCAACGATATCCGCACCGACAGCGTCGCGCGCATCGTGTATCTCGTCCATTTGCCCGTCGCTCGTGCTGCGCAGTTCGCTGAGCATATCGGAGATGGATTTTGAGCCTTCATCATATTGGGTAAGCACCATGCCGACGAGGTTCATGGTGATATTGACGTCGCTGACGGCATAAGCGGCGTTCATGTCGGCCACCGCATTGACGATCTGCGCCTCTATCTGATCGCAATCGCTGACCCCGTCGCCGCCATTGGCGACACAGGCATCATCCGTATACGCCACAAGTAGATCCTGACGGATTTCATCCAGCGCGACGGCCGGCGCCCCCTTGAAAGCTATGGGCTCTGACGCCGCAGCGCCATCGGGCAGAAAAAACGGCTCTTCCTGCGGCAACGCCGCCGGGTCCAGCTCGCCGATCATCATGGCGCCGCCCGCCTCGCGAGAGATTTCAAAGGCGCGCCCGTCATAATCAATACGCCCGGCGAAACCGCCGCGATGGCCGGTCAGAACAACAAGATTGTCCGGCGAGCCGGCAATATGCCCGATCCAGGAAACCGTACCATCCCTGGCGCGATCAATCCGGTCGCGCACCGCCAGAACGTTCTCGCCATTAAGGTCGAGAGAAATGCGCGGCTGCAGGAGCGAGCCTGGCTTCATGGCCAGTTTGCGTTGACCTTTTAAATGCGCGCGCGGACGGGGTTTTACGATCGGTTTCGCCGCCCTCGTTTCCACCTTCGGGACATAGGCTTCTTCGATAAAAAAGCCCGGATCGCGGCCCTTGGCAAAGCCCGGCGCCGCGGCGGAAAAAACAAGCGATGCAGCAATGGCGCAAAACGAAACACGCGAGAACGAACGCATAAAAGCAACCCAACTGACTGACGAAACAACCGCGGACCGGTGAATCCTGCTTCGTTCAGGAAGTCGAATTTGCTTTAAGAAAACGTTGGGTGCGCTGCGCCAATCTTAACTAGAAATGCCGGGATTTGCCGCCGTGCAAAATAAGCGCGTCGCTGTTCTGGCTCTGCACCAACGGATTTTCAAAGCTGGGCGCGAAGACCACGGTAAGATCACGCTTCAATTAACAATGCGTAACAGGTTGAGAGAAGGGTTAAGCC
>CAMYNO010000111.1 GCA_947259815.1 uncultured Parvularculaceae bacterium | reverse complement strand
GGCGGCACGCCAGGCGACCCGAATTTTGCGATAAAAAAATGTCGGCGGCGCAATTGCGCCGCCGACCCTCAGGGGCGACCTGCCCAGGATTGATTATTCAGCAGGTCGCAGGGTTACTTCTCCGCTGAAATCGGGCCACGCGGGAGCGCCGACTTCAGAATCGTCAAGGCCCTTATCCTCATCATCGGCGCTGGCGCGAATGCCAATCACAACCTTGAGGAAGAACCAGATGACCATCGAGACGGTGAACACGAAGGCTGCATTGGCACCGATGCCGACAGCCTGACCGACGAAGCTCGCATCGGAGTTGCTGACCGGTACGACGATCGTTCCCCACATGCCGCAGAAAAGGTGCGCCGGGATGGCGCCGACAACATCGTCGATCCGCAGATATTCAAGCAGCGGCGTCGTGACGAAGATGATGACGCCGCCGACGGAGCCGATCAACGCGGCCTGCCAGACGGCCGGCGCCAGTGGTTCTGCGGTAATGGAAACAAGACCGCCGATCGCGCCGTTCAGCGCCATCGACAAATCGATCTTGCGCTTAAGCAGCGTACACAGAACAACGACGGTGATAACGCCAGTGGCTGCAGCCATGTTGGTGTTCACGAAGATATTGGAAACCGCGATCGCGTCGTCGAGCGAGCCGAGCGCCAGTTGCGAGCCGCCATTAAAGCCGAACCAGCCGAGCCACAGAATAAAGACGCCCAGCGTTGCGAGCGGCAGGCTCGATCCGCGGATCGTGTTGATCTGCCCGTCCGGACCGTATTTGCCCCGTCGCGGTCCAAGGGCAATCGCGCCGGCAAGCGCGGCCCAGCCGCCTGTTGCGTGCACAAGTGTCGAACCGGCGAAATCGGAGAAGCCGTAGCGGGAATCAAGCCATCCGCCGCCCCATTCCCAGGACGCCTGGATCGGGTAGATCAGTCCGGTCAGGATCGCGGTAAAGATAAAGAACGGCCAAAGGCGGACCCGTTCCGCGACCGTTCCCGAAACGATGGACGCCGCGGTTGCGACAAAAACCATCTGGAAGAACCAGTCCGACGAGGCGGAGTATCCGGTATCAAGCGCGCTTGTGTCATCAGCGCCCCATACCGTGAGTGTGCCGATCCAGCCCCCTGTGTCGACACCGTAAATAACATTGTACCCGATCAGCCAGACCATCACTGTCGCGATGGCGTATAGCGTGATGTTCTTCAGGCAAATTGTTGCGGCGTTCTTTGAGCGGACGAGACCGGCTTCAAGCATGCAAAATCCCGCCGCCATGAACATGACAACCATGCCCATGATTAAAAACAGCATGGTGTTGAAGACAAAAGCCGTGTCCGGCGCCGGCGTAGTAGCTGGCGCTTCGGCAACAACGGCTTCCACCGCCGCCGGTGCTTCAATTGCGGCCGCCGCTTCAGTAATGACGGCTTCCACCGCGGCCGCTTCCTGGGCCAGACTTTCGCCGGCAATTATAGCGCCGCCTGCTATGAGCATGGCGACGAGAGTAGTTTTTATAACTCTATTCATTGTACCCCTCGATGCGTTGTGCGCGAACCTTCGACGCGGCGGTTTTCATCCGTCGCCGAACTTTCTCCTCGTTAACAATTGCAAAAAGACTTGTGCGTCGCAACAGAAAAAATTTTGCGCTGCAATAATATCGATTCAAACTTGCGCGTCAGGCGTTTTAATGGATAGAATTAACGATGGTAATAGTGGAAAATGCTCAAAATTTAGAGAAAAAATCTAATTCCAGAAATGCGGCGCAGCGGTGCGGCAAAGTCCGCGCAGTGTAGGGCAGCGCTCAAGCGTCGTCGAATTCAAGACAGTGGGGTCAGTTGAGGGGCAATGGATCAAGATCGTGTAGCGGAACTGCTGGTAAGTGATCTGCATGCAAACATTCAGTGGTTTGAATTTGGCGCACTCATAATCGGGTGCGTCCTGTTGATTATTTCGTCGGTGTTGGCGGCGCGTGCCTATGGCGTGTTGAGTGAAGCACGGCTGACGGCGTATCGCGCCGGCGGCGCGCGTCTTGGCGCCGAAAAGGGTTTTAACCGTCAGTCTACGGCGGAAAACATCAACGCCGCTTCCCGCCGGCAAAGGGCGCGCTCGCATCAGCGAACCCTTCCGTGACGTCACGGATAAGCGCCGCGCGTTTACCCCGCACATAGCGCTCGTAAATAAAAACACCTCCTCATTGTGTCGCGCCGCCGTTAAGGCGGTCCCGATCAATGAGGAGGCGTGTAATAACTGAATTGTGCCGTGTTGCGCGTTCCCGACATATGCCGGGAACGGCGGCGTTAAGGCTTATCCAAGCGCGTCGACAAGTTCCGGCACCGCCTTGAAGAGATCGGCGACAAGGCCGTAATCGGCGACCTGAAAGATCGGCGCTTCTTCGTCCTTGTTGATGGCGACGATGGTTTTGGAATCTTTCATGCCGGCGAGGTGCTGAATGGCGCCGGAAATACCGATGGCGATATAAAGCTCCGGTGCAACGACTTTACCGGTCTGGCCGACCTGATAGTCGTTCGGCACATAACCGGCGTCGACGGCGGCGCGCGACGCGCCGACCGCCGCGCCAAGTTTATCCGCCAACGGAAAGATGACTTCCTCAAACTTTTCTGACGAGCCCAGCGCACGGCCGCCGGAGACGACAATCTTGGCGCCGGATAGTTCCGGCCGGTCCGACTTGGTGAGGTTTTCATTGAGCCATTCGGAAACGCCCGGATCGCCTGCCGCATCGACGGAAACGACTTCCGCGGAGCCGCCTTCTTCCGCCGCTTTAAAGGCGGTGGCGCGCACGGTGATCACCTTCTTGGCGTCTTTCGACTTCACCGTCTGCATGGCGTTGCCCGCATAGATCGGTCGCACGAATGTGTCCGGCGCTTCGACCGCGACGATTTCGGAAATCTGCATCACGTCCAGCTTGGCCGCGACGCGGGGCATCACATTTTTGCCCGTCGTGGCGGCGGCCTTCAGCACGGCGTCATAGTCGCTGGCGACAGAGACGATCAAATCGGCGAAAGGCTCGGCAAGGCGATGGCCGTAAGCGGCGTCATCGGCATGGAGAACTTTGCGCACGCCGCTGATTTTAGCGGCGGCGGCGGCGGCGTCTCCGGCGTTTTCGCCGGCGACCAGAATATCGACGTCTCCGCCAATCGCCAGCGCGGCGCTAACGGTTTTGTGGGTGGAGTCGTCAATGGAAGAGCCATGTACGTCAGCGACAACAAGAACAGCCATTAGATTACTCCCGCTTCGTTTTTCAGTTTCTCGACAAGTTCCGCAACGCTCTCGACCTTGACGCCAGCTTCGCGCACCGGCGGTTCGGTGACCTTCACCACTTCAAGGCGCGGTGCGATATCGACGCCATAGTCGCCTATTTCCTTTACATCGAGCGGCTTCTTCTTCGCCTTCATGATGTTGGGGAGCGATGCGTAACGCGGCTCGTTCAGGCGAAGGTCGGTCGTGACGACCGCCGGTAAGTTAATGGCGATGGTCTGAAGCCCGCCGTCAATCTCGCGGGTGACTTCCAGCTTGCCGTCTTTCTTCTCGACCTTCGAGGCAAAGGTTCCCTGCGGCCAGTCGAGCAAGGCGGCGAGCATCTGTCCGGTCTGGTTGGAATCATCGTCAATCGCCTGCTTGCCGAGAATGACAAGCTCGGGGCTTTCTTCCTCGACCACTTTTTTCAGCAGCTTGGCGACGGCGAGCGGTTCGACCGTTTCGTCGGTCTTGATCAACAGCCCGCGGTCAGCGCCCATGGCGAGCGCCTGTCGGATCTGGTCCTGCGCTTTTTCCGGCCCGATGGAGACGGCGATAATTTCTTCGGCGACGCCGGCTTCTTTCAGGCGGATCGCCTCTTCAATGGCGATTTCGTCGAACGGGTTCATGGACATTTTGACATTGGCGAGATCGACGCCGGTCTGGTCCGATTTAACGCGGACCTTCACATTGTAATCGATCACGCGCTTGACGGGCACTAGGATCTTCATCGCGCTTCTCCTGGCGGGTGGATGGGCGGCGCGCCGGACCGGGGCCGCCTCTTGATTTCGCGGCGCACCATAGACGCGAGGGATAGACCCATCAATGCGTTATGGCGCCGCCAATGTGATGAATTTGAAGGTTATTCTAAAAGTAATTATCCCGCCGGGCCTTTGCCGACCAGGAAGAGGAAAAGGAACATCAGCGCGACCGTGACCGCCTGGGCCAGAACCCGCAGGCGCATTAGCTTGTTGGAGTTTTCCTTTGCGAATGTCCCACCCTTGGCGAGGGAATAAATGCCAACGCCCAGCACAAGGGCGGTTGCCGCAAGGCCAAGAGGGATGAGGAAAAAGACAAAGCCGCTCATGATAAATCCTTTATCCTGATTGCAGGATCTGTGCGCCGTTTAAGCCGCGCTTACAAGAGGTACGCAGTCGCAAGCGCGTCGGCGCTGAGGCGCATTGCCGCAATTATTCGCCTTCGACCCAGTTCACGGGAACAATTCTGGGCGGCGCCTCGGCGTTGGCGATAACGGCGCCGTTCAGGCGGTTGATATAGGCGCGGATGTCGGCGTCCGCCGGCGCCTCAACCCCAAGGCCGCCTTGCTCGGGCGGCGCGCTCATGGGCGGTTGTAATTCATTCAGGGCGAAATCCATGCGCACGTCATAGGTACGCTCCGCCTGGTATCGCAGGAAGCGCAGCGCGTTGTGCCAGGCGGTTTTGGTTTCATCATCTGTGCAGGTTGCAAGTTCCGTTGCGCGCGCGCCCCATCGCCGCTCAGGGCAGATATAGGGATTAAAGGAAAGATCGAAGAGCCGCTCCATCACATGCGCCAGGTTAAGCCGCATGCGGGTATTGTCGGAGCGCCAATAGGTGAAAGAGCAATTTTCCTTTTCTTCGTCGAACGTGCGGGCAAGGTCGGCGGGCAAATTATCGCCGGTATAAGTAACGCCGGGGTCGCCCGCTTCCACATCCTCGACCAGCCGTTGAAGGTCGCGCCGAAGTTCGATGAAGGAGACCTTTAAACGCGCATCGCGCGACGGGGTCGAAAACTCCTCCCACTCGCCATAGGTGCCGTAAATATTTGGCGGCAGCTTTGTCGGATGCGGTTTTAAGTGAATGCGCGCAGTCATCGCCTTGTCGACGGCGATCTTGCGCGCTTTGACCGAGGAGCAGATCGTCTGCAGCCCGTATCGCAACTCGGCGACCGGATCATAGGAAAAATCAGGCGCCGCCAGCGAGCGCCGAACATAATCATAATAGCCGAGGGTGCGGCCCTTATGGTGGAACTCGCCCTCGTGCCAGACCTTGGATGCGGCGGGAACATTGCCGACATATTGCTCCATGGAAAAGCCGGGTATCGCATCGTTTTTCGCCGCCTGCAGCGAGCCGCCGACAAGCGCGCCGTTCGCGTCGCGGGTTGCGCCCTCAACGCTGATCGGGCGCCACGCTTTCAGGCCCGCGCCAAGGGCCGGCGCAGAGCGCATGAAATTCGGTCCGTATGCGGATCTGGAGACCGTGTTGTCGGGATGCGAGGCGACGACCATGATCCGGCCGTCTTCAAGCACGTCATAGACAATGCCCACATGGCCAAAAATGTCATAGGCGATAACGCCGGGCTTGACGGTTTCGCGGTTGATCTTGATGGCGTAAAAATCATCATGACTGCGCCCGCCGCCGCTCACCGGATGGGTGCGGAACATGGCGGTCGAGACTTCCCAGCCGATGCGGCGCAGGAAGGCCGGCGCGTTGGAAACATGGTTGAGGATGCGGCGGCGCCCGGCCACCACATTGCCCTTGGTGGAATAGCGGATGTCTTCCCCGCGCGGTCCCTTCAGGGCCATGGAATTCTGATAGGAAAAGGGAAGGCCGTTTTTCCACGCATAATAAGCGCGCAGGACATAGGCCATGTCGGCGCAGTCGCCATGCAGCGTTGGGTCGACCGTTGAGCGATACGGATTGGCGTCGGATTTCAGGCAGGTCGCGAGGGACGCACAGTCGGATTGCCCGATCGCCTGCACGAAGGCGGCATACCCCGTCTCGTCTTCCGGCCCCCAGCTTTCTTTGTAGACTTTCCATTCCCGGCCGGTGTTTACCGGCTCGGGGATTAAGGACGCGCCGGCAGCATGAGCAGCGGGTGCGCAAAAAAGCGCCGCCAATATGGCGGCTCCGATCGCCCTCCACAGGCTCGCCATTTTCAACGCAGCATACCCCATGGGCGCTAATTTAACGCGGGGTTAACCGACTCGGTAGGTCTTTCGGGTCGCGCTGGGCAGAAAAAATTTCCGCAGTTTCAACAAAAATGCGTCGCCGGCCAACTGCCCGCACTGTCTGCACGCACTGTCAATTTAAGAAAAACGCCGTGTTTTCAGCTAACTAGTGCAAAAATTCGGATTTTCAAGTCTGGTGCGCGGACATGTCCGTCACGATCTGAAGCGGGAAGAGAGAGCGAAGGGAAATATCATGGGGCTAGAATTATTTCTGGCGGGGCTGGTTGTCCTTGCCATTTTCATCATGTTTTCGGCCGTCAAAGTCGTGCCGCAGGGGTTTGAATTCACGGTCGAGCGGTTCGGTCGTTACACCACCACGATCAAGCCGGGGCTGCATCTCATCACGCCGTTTGTCGACAGGGTCGGCCGCCGCATGAACATGATGGAGCAGGTGCTGGACATTCCCGCACAGGAAGTCATCACCCGCGACAATGCGCAGGTCTCGACCGACGCGGTCGCGTTTATCCAGGTGATGGACGCCGCCGCCGCTGCGTATGAGGTGCACAATCTGACGCGGGCGATCTCCAACCTTTCGATGACCAACATCCGTACCGTGATTGGTTCGCTTGACCTTGATGAAGTCCTTTCCAATCGCGACGACATCAATGAGCGCTTGCTGAAAGTCATCGACGCGGCGACCCAGCCCTGGGGCGTCAAGGTCACGCGTGTGGAGATCAAGGATCTTGAGCCGCCTGCCGACATTACCGAAGCCATGGCCCGCCAGATGAAGGCGGAGCGTTTAAAGCGCGCGGAAATTCTGACCGCCGAAGGCGAGAAGCAATCGGCAATCCTGCGCGCCGAAGGTGAGAAACAATCGGCGGTGCTTGAAGCGGAAGGGCGCAAGGAAGCCGCATTCCGCGACGCCGAGGCGCGTGAGCGCGAGGCGGAAGCCGAAGCCAAGGCGACGCAAATGGTGTCGGAGGCTATCGCCGCCGGCGACGTGCAGGCGATCAATTATTTCGTTGCGCAGGACTATGTGAAGGCGTTCGAAAAACTCGCCATCTCGCCGCAACAAAAAACCCTGATCCTGCCGGCGGATATGTCAGCGCTTGTCGGCACGATTGCCGGCATCGGCGAGATTGCGCGAGAATCTTTCGCCAGGGACAAGCCGCGCGCCAATGGTTCGGTCCCGTCGGCGCAGTAATGTGCAACGGGTAGACGCGCCGGATTGCGCATGGGCGTCAGCGGTGAAAAGCTGCTTTGCTAATGCGCTTCCGGCGACAATGAACGGAAAAGGGGAAAGGTCATGCAAGCCATCATCGATTTCATCGCGACAATGCCCTTCTGGTATTGGTGGGTGTTCGCCGTCGCGCTTCTGGTGGTCGAGCTGTCCACCGGATCGACTTATTTTTTATGGCCGGCCATCGCTGCGGCGGTGACGGGGATCGTATCCTTAAGCCCGCTTGGCGTGTTCTGGCAAAGCCAATTGCTCACCTTCGCGGTCGTCACCGTGGCGCTGTCCGTTGTTGCGCCGCGCTATGTGAAGCCCTGGCTGAACAGAACACAGGCGGATCATCAAAACCTCAATCAACGCGGTGCGCAGAAAATCGGCCGCAGGGCGATTGTCGAAGACGCCTTTTCAAACGGCGCCGGCAAGGTGCGCCTGGGCGATACGCTCTGGCTTGCGGAAAGCGAAAGCGGCGAGGATTTTGAAAGCGGCGCGCAAGTGGTGGTCGCAAAAGCGGAAGGTACGAAACTGTTTGTGAACAGGGCGTGAAATGCTCACGCCAATAGGGCGAACGCAAAAAGCGGTTCACCCCAATAACCGTAAATTCTCGGCCTTATGCAGCAAGCGCAGGAAGGCGCGGTATTATGCCCCAAACGCCATTGGCGGGTTAGATGGTCCGCGCCAACATCTCCTAGGGAGGTGTGAATGGTTTCACTGCTCAAAATCATAATGGCTTTTTATTCTTTGGGGCCTTTTTGCGCCGCCGAGAAACTTGAAATCGTTGACATCAAGAAAAGCAATATACAACTCTTGAGCCCAATACTGATCGAAAACATCTCGATATCGCATTTGGGCGATGTAATGCATCACATTCCCCGCTTGAATGATTCGCGATGCGGGCTGCTCGCGTTCCCACTGCCCATATTTGACTACAATCGGGGTTGGGTCACGGCTATGAATGGTAGCCCTAAGGCTGCCGTCGGCGAACAAAGATTTAGGATTAATCGGAAATCGCGGTATTTTTCCAATGTCTGTCTCGCGGGGCGTAATCTCAACGCGAGCCGCAATCATCAACTCGTAAATTGGCGACTGTCCAGAATTATAAATAACCAATTCAATTTTAGGCTTTTTGTCCTCATCGGAAGCCAAAAGCTGAACGGATTGAACAGTTATATAGCCGCGAGCCTGCGCTTCGCCGATCCGGGTGGTTTCTTCTGTGGTTTTAACAGCGGCAGCGGTGGCGCGCTTGGCTTCGATAAGCGTTTCACCAGTGAATTTTGTGGCAAGTCGGGTCGCGCGGAGTGTTTGACAGAGCAACCATACAGCTATGCCGGCAAATATCGCGGCGGCTACCGTACCCAAAGCGGTCCAGTTGGGCGCAGACCAGATATAACCCCAAACACGCGCCAAGAACGGCGGACTCTTATCATTGTTGCCTGTGGAATCTTCCTCGGTAGTTCTCTTTTGGGCGCCGGGCTCTTTAGACTCGCTTTCTGGCGATTGAACCATGATCGAAACGGAATCGTTGGCGCTCTGGCTTTTATTGTCGCCGGATTTGCCTGCGCTATCGCCATCGTCTTGCCAATTGAGATTCTTAGCTGGCTTTAACGTTGGCGCTGGCACGTACCGGACAACGAAACAGCCCTCCGCTACGCAATCCAAAACGGTTTGATTGTACGTGATGCGCTCCGCGACGCTCGCTTCTGATAGGCAGAACGCAACTAATCCAACCGCAATGATGTGCAGTCCATTGCCTCTAAACACTGAAGCAGAAACCCCGCCGTAAACGAGCCCCTGCCGATCTTATTGGAAAGGTTCTTGGGGCTCTCTTCTATCCCAATTCCTTTCAGCTTCTCCGCTAATTCCTCGTAACTCAAGTTGCGTCGCGCCATTTCGGCACGGAGCAGGCCTTTCGCCTTTGCCTGGTATTCCTTGTCCACGCCCTGCATATAATCCTCATATTTGATGCTTTCAACACCACTTTTGAGGAAATAGCACTTGATTTGATGATGCTTATTCCCTAAATATGATGCGTCAGCAGCATATTTGAGGATTTTGCATCATGACGCAACACTTTCTTCTCTCCGCCGCTTCCAAGACCCTGAAACTCAAGGATATTTACAAGGCAGGCGAGGAAGCGGCTTACGATAAGTTCTGCGAGTTGCGCTGGGTTGAAACTGGCGGCGAGCCCGTCTGCCCGCGCTGCGGCGGTCTGGACGCTTACAAAATCCGCTCACGCCGTAAATTCGAATGCAAAGCCTGCAAGCATCATTTCTCAGTAACGTCGGGCACGATCTTCGCCAGCCGCAAGCTCGACTACACCGACCTGCTCGCCGCCATCTGCATTCTGGCGAACGCTGCGAAAGGCGTTTCGTCTATTCAGTTGAGCCGCGACCTTGGCGTCAACTATCGCACAGCCTTTGTGCTGGCTCACAAAATCCGCGAAGCGCTTGCTCTGGAAACGGACGGCATGACGCTGGATGACGAATGCGAAATCGACGGCGCGTATTTTGGCGGTCACATTCGCCCGGCCAATAACGCATTTAACCGGATTGATCGCCGCCTGAAAGAAAATCAAACCGGCAAGCGCCGCGTTGTCATCGCGCTGCGCGAGCGCGAAGGCCGCACGCTGACGACAGTAGGCAAGTCAGAGGCAGAAGGCGTCCGGTTTGCTATGGACCATCTGGACCGCTCTGCAAGCCTTCACGCGGATGAGGCGTCGCATTGGGATACGCTGGACTCGTTCTTCCCGGTCAAGCGCATCAATCACAGCGAAGCGTATTCAAAAGATGGCGTTTGCACCAATCAGGTTGAAAGCTACTTCTCACGCCTGCGCCGGATGGTCGGCGGTCAACATCACCAAGTTTCAGGCAAGTATCTGCACCAATATGCAGCGCACGCCGCTTGGCTTGACGATCATTGCCGGGAAAGCAACGGAACGCTTGCAAACCGCATCATTCGCAACGCAATGACGGCGCCGGTTTCTCGCCAGTGGAAGGGATATTGGCAGCGCGCCGCCGCTTAATAGAGTTGCGCGCATTGCGGACGCTGACGGTAATCTTGCCGATCAATTCAGTGCCGGCTTCCCAGCCCATTCGGCGAATAATTATCATGGCGACTTCGCGGTTCGTTAGATCGGCGCCGTGTTCGTGCTCAACGGTCCTGACGAGGCGGGAAAGCTGGCCGCGCCGGAACATGAACCGGCGCTTGCGCTTGCCCTGAATGGCCTCGCAATCGCCGGCAAAGCCTTCAAGTTCAAGAACCGCATCAACGTGGCGCAGCGCCAATAACAAGCGCTGGCGTTGGCGCTCAAGGTCATCAATCTCCGCTGCTATCGACGCCCGCCGCGTTTTCAATCCGGTGATGACATGACTTTCGGCCATGGTGGCAACTTACGATTCACAAGGCCGCGAAGCGATGTTATTATTCCTGCGCTTGCTGCATAAGGCCGTAAATTCTTTCACCAAACCCGCTTTTGGTCGATAGTTATCGTCACTGCGTTCGGGCGTCGTACACTGCCTGCATGTTGAATGCGGTATCGAAAACCATCGCCAAGGCGGCGCGGCGCCGGCCTGAAAATGGCGCCCCACAATCGCGGGTTTTGCCCATTAAACCGGGGCGGGCGCCTAGTCGGGATAATAATCCCGCACCAGGTTCAACTCCTCCAGCGCCGGCTCGTCGTAATCGGAATCTTCCAGCCGCGGCCGCGGCGGCAGGACGACCGGCTCAAAGGCTTCCGCATTGTGCTCATAGGGCACGCGGTCAAGGACGGCGCGAATAATGTTGAGCCGGGCCTTCTCCTTGTCATTGCCGTCAACCACAAGCCAGGGCGCTTCGTCAGTATGGGTGAGGGCGAACATCTTGTCGCGCTGCCGGGTGAACTCGATCCAGCGGTCGCGCGCTTTCAGGTCGATGGGCGAGAGTTTCCAGCGCTTTCGCGGATCGCAGGCGCGATCCTGGAACCGTTTTTCCTGTTCTTCCGCGCTCACATGGATCCAGAACTTGATGAGGGTCAGGCCGGAATCGATCAGCATACGTTCAAATAACGGAACTTCCCGCATGAAGACTTCATGTTGTTCTTCGGTGCAAAAGCCCATCACTGGCTCAACAACAGCGCGATTATACCATGAGCGATCGAACAAGACGATTTCTCCGCCCGCCGGCAAATGCGCAACATATCGTTCAAAATACCATTGGGTTTGTTCGCGGTCGGACGGCTTTGGCAGGGCGACAATGCGCCAGACGCGCGCGTTCATGCGCCGCATGATGGTCTTGATGGCGCCGCCCTTGCCCGACGCGTCGCGGCCTTCGAATATGATGGCGACCTTAAGGCCCTTTCGCTGCACAGTTTCCTGTAGCTTGGCGAGCTCGAATTCGAGGTCTTTCAGTTCTTTGTTATACTGTTTCTTCTTCATGGCGGCTCATATCTTGCGCGCGGCGACGATTGCCGAAACGCCCTGCGCCTGCAAGCGTCGTTTAATCAGACTCGGCGCCACGCGGCCCCAGCTATGCATCACGTCATCGGGATTGGACGCCATATCCGCTGTAAATACCGCCTTGCCGTCGAAAATCTCGCCAACGGGCTCGGTTTTTTTCGGGCACGCCGCCCAGCCGCGATAGATGTCGATCCGCTTTTGCACATGCCGGTCAGGTTCCGAACCAACATACGCATCAATCGCGTGCAGCCACAGACCGCCCGGGCGCAGGATGCGCAATCCGTCCTCAAAAAATTTATCGAGACGATCATTGGGAATGTGTTCGATGACGGAGATTGAAAATACAATGTCAAAGCTTTCATCGGCAATGTCGTCGTTAAAATCGCCAAGAAGCGAGGCGATATTCTTCACATGGCGAATTGAAACGGATTTCGCCGGCCCGCCATCATTACCGTCAAACGGCTCCATGTTGACGCAGCGATTATGCTCGGCCAGCACCCGCAAAAGCCGCGAATCGCCGCCGCCGATTTCGGCGATATCGCGATCGCGCGCATCTTTCAAAAATCCGTATACGATGCAATCCTGAATGGTCTTCATATGGAAAGGCGCGGCGGCGTTCAGCTTTTTCGGCAGGTTCTCATCAAGCGCGGTAAACAACGCATCCTTACGCACAAAATCAAACATCAAGGCTCCGTGGGGCTAAACTGCAGGCTTCAGGGACGCGCCTGTCGCGTCAAAGCGATAACTTTCGTGGCAAAACTCGCATGTCACCGTGATGGCGCCGTCTTCAACCATGTCGGCGAGGTCTTCGGCTGTGTACCGGCTGAGAACGGCCTCGACCTTGCCGGCGTTGCATGCGCAATCAGCACGCAAGGGCTGGCGTGTGAATATGCGAACGCCGTCTTCATGAAACAAACGATAGAGCAGTGTTTCCGCCGTGATGGAAGGATCGATCAGCTCATCGTCCTCGGTGGATCGAACAAAGGCCTCGGCGCGATCCCAATTGTCCTGATCGGCCTCATTCATAAGGATTTCAGTTCCGCGTTCGCGCGAGCCGCCTTCGCTCGGCACGAATTGCGCCATGATCCCGCCGGCGCGCCAGCGTTCAGGCTCGCCCGGCGCCGACAGGCGCCCGACCGCAAGGCGGATCGCTGTCGGGATTTGCTCCGACTGCAGAAAATAGGAAACGGCGGCGTCTTCAAGGCGGTCGCCGTCAAGCGGCGTCACGCCCTGATAGCGGTCCATGTCCGGGCCCTGATCGATCGTCATGACGATATGGCCGTTGCCGATAAGGGCTGCGCCTGTGGTTTCGCCGATCCCGCCCGTGATTTTCGCGGCGCCGCGCAAGGCGCCGCCCGCAGAGTAATCAGCGACGATCATGGATGTCGGGCCGTCGCCCTGGGCCTGAAAAATAAGCTTGCCGTCAAATTTGAGCGCCGCGCCCATAAGGGCGACAAGCGATACAGCCTCACCCAAAAGAGTGCTCACGCTATGCGGGAAGGCGTGGCGTGAAAGGATTTCGTCGATCGAACCGGAAAGGTGAACGATGCGGCCGCGCACGGCGCTGTCGCCAACCTGGAACGGCAGAACAAAGTCTGCGGTGTTTTCGATGTCGTCAGCGCTCGCCATGGCGCGTCCCTTTCGGTTTAGTCCTTGAGTTTATACCCGGACCGCAACAGGGCGTAACACCAGATGGCGAGGGCGATCATCAGCGTCAATGTCATGAGTACGCCAATGCCGAGATGGGATTCGGCAACGCCCGTAAATCCCGAGCGAAAACCGTCAATCAAATAAAACACCGGATTATAATGGCTGGCCGTTTGAAACGGCGCCGGCAATCGCTCGATCGAATAAAACGTGCCGGACAGGAATGTCAGCGGGGTGATAACGAAATTCGTCACCGCGGCGAGATTGTCGAACTTCTCGGCCCAGACGCCGCCAATGACGCCAAGCAGGGCGAAGATAATCGCGGCGGCGAGCGAGAAATAAACAATCGGCCAAAGCGCTTCGATGCGCATTTCCGCGCCGGTTGCAGCCATGAAGGCGGCGCTGGTTACGCCGGTGATAAAGCCGACAAGAAGGCCGCGTGTCGCTGCGCCGGCGACGAAGGCAACCGTCAGTTCCGCGGCGGACAATGGCGGCATCAGTACATCGACGATATTGCCCTGCACCTTGCCGATGAGGATCGAGGAGGAAGAGTTCGTAAAGGCATTGGTGAGGATCGCCATCATCATCAGGCCGGGCGCCAGAAATTCCACAAAAGGAACGCCCGCGACGGCAGGGCGCGCGGCGCCGAACGCCTGGGTAAAAACGACAAGGAAAAGCAATGTCGACACGACCGGCGCGATGACCGTTTGCGTAATCACCTTCAGGAAACGCCGCACTTCCTTGACGTAGAGCGTCCAAAGGCCGAGCCAGTTTACGGCGCCAAAGCGTCTCGCGCCGAAAGTCTCTTGCTGTTCAATGCGTTGCTGCGCTGCGATACTGCTTGCGCCGTCCATTATTTTTCGTGCCTTTGCGTTGCCGGAATCTTAGCGCTCGTTTGGCCTGTCGAGGGGGCGTCGGTCAACAAAAGAAATTTATCAACATATTGTGGGCAAAAAAACGACCCGGCGCCATGTTGTGTTTCTGGTTTGATCGGATACTATATTTGGGCGC